>CAZMYK010000052.1:0-12522 GCA_964570435.1 uncultured Saprospiraceae bacterium
ATCAAGTACCGACCCGATATTAATGCGCAATGGAAGCTATATACCTCACTAGAATTGTTTACGGTTCTAAGTAAATGGGAGCATGCCTTCAGTACTCAGCGCGCTCGCCTGGGATTAGACTTCAAGTCTTTTCAATTCGGAGCTGCAATGAATATTTCCGAAGTGGGCATGAAATGGCAGGTGGTCAATGATAATTATGGTATTTTTCTGAGAAAGGAATTCTAAAACACTAGAAAATGAAAATTGCGTTTATCACTGGTGGAGCTGCTGGGCTCGGTTTGGAATGGTGTAAGCAACTGGCCGAAGAGAATTATAAGGTCATCTTATCTGCTAGGACATTCGGCAAGGCTGAAAAAGCTGCATTGTCATTAATAAAAAAAGGCTTAGATGTCTATCCATATGCACTTGAGGTGGGCAATGAAAGGCAGGTATCTGAATTGGTGACTTCCTTGGATAAGGAATTTGACAAGATAGATCTAATCGTCAATAATGCAGGCATCAATTCGGGATCAAGAGGTAGAATTAGTGAAGAACTTCGAATGAAGAATCTGTCACTGGACCATCTTGACGCATATGAAGTACTTCATATGCTTCACATCAATGCCATTTCACCCATCATCATAGCAAAGCACTTTAGGCCCTTATTGGAGAAGTCAGGCAATTCTAAAATTATAAATATTGGCAGCTGGCTAGGTTCCATCTCCCTTAAGAAAACCGGTGGGAATTATAGTTACGCTGTCAGCAAGAGTGCACTTAATATGATGAACCGTGCCTTGGCTTTTGACTTACAAGCAATAGGGGTCACCTCAGTAGTCGTCAATCCAGGATGGGTTCAAACCAATATGGGAGGCAGTAGAGCTGAATTTACACCTGAGCAATCCGTGCACAACTTGATCAAAAATGTGCTCCAAAAATTATCTCCAGAAGATACTGGCAAGTTTTTCAACTACGATGGTGAAGAACATCCTTGGTGAGCATCAGGACTAATTAGTGAAAGACTATGACCAATGAAGCCTGCCCTCAGAGCGCGAAATTTCATCAAACAACTTCGATCTTCTCATCACTCGATGAATCAGCTAATTCAACCCTTACCTCTTCCCCTATCTAAGGGTTGATTGAATTAGAACAAAAGTCATCGTATATTAAGTCAACACAAAAAAGCTAATTTTACAGTTGCCTAAGGCCTAAATAAGATGAATGCGGACAAAAGGGAGATCCTAGAACGATACGGACGTTTGCGGCAAGAAATGCTGACTAGCTACCAAGGGCATCCAAGGATGGATGAACTGCAATTAGAGATGGCTAAGGTATTGTTTGATATGGATCTTAATGACTTGACAAAGCAAGACTATGCTGATCTTAAAAAGGAGAAATATAAATCCGCCCAAGAAAAATCAAGAAAAGAAAAAAGCACAAGTCGAAATAAGACCCTAAACAAGGGTATTGTTTTGACAATATTGGGAATAGCCTTGGTCTTAATTGGAATTGGTCTTAGCGATTTCACCAGCGGAAGCATGATCTTTTATGGTTTGGCTTTTAGTGGCTTTGCCTTGTTGATCCTGGGTGCTATTGAGATCTACATTTACAATAAAATGAAGTAGAAAAGCTTCCAAGGAATAATCAGAAAAATAACAAGTAGAAGGAATATAATCCTCCAATGTATATGCACATTGGCATATTAGGAGCCGAATGAAATATAGATGGCCCCTACCTTCAAAAAATAAGCCTAGTATTATTTGCTAACCAAAAAACAGATTTAGCAGTACATCTGTGCGTTTTCAACTTCATATACCTCAAGTTTCTTCACCTACATGTAATCTTTGAGTCAAATTCCACAAGCAGGATTGAAGAAAAGGCAAAAAATCGCTTGCTGCGCATTTTTAGTCTACCTTCACCGCTCTCGTCTCTTGAGAAAAATGACTCAAAGACTAATTGTAATGTATGTGGAAATTTTTCAAATAAATGCGTGGTGATATGAAAGTGATTTGAAACTGATCTTAAGATTATTTTTTGTTCTGATTTCAACTAATTTGTTAGGGCAAATCGAGCGCTTCGATTTTGAATACCCCTACCTTGGCTTTTCTACCAACATCAGATTTGATGAAGACGGCTTCCTCTGGTTCCCTAACTATGAAGAAACAGACTATTTCAGATACAATGGACAAGATGTCCAGGCACTTGGTCTTCCAGAAATCCTTAACTCGCTTACAGAAGAGTACATTATTGAGGAGCCTTTCTTTACAGACGGAAAGTTACTGATCAATAGCAGAAAAAAATTAGCTATGGTAGACATCTTTAACAAGGATGTTTATGAATTTTGGACTGTTCCAGATGGTCATCATATTGACATAGTCTATGAAGATGAATCGGGAGGGCTATGGATGTTTACCAAAGACAACACCAAAAACAGCAGGCCTGTTTACAACATTGAGCAAGGTGGGAAAATAAAATATGCCTACGACCTTTATCCATATTTTGGTGAAGAGCTTATCGATTGGTGGCCTGTGTTAAATGATGCAAATGGATTGCTTTATTTTCACGGTTCGTATGGCGGGTTGCTTATTCTAAACCAGGAGGGAGAGGAGCAAAATTTATATCTAAGAGATCAGGAGGATTTTGATCAAAAGTACGCCTGCAGTGTTTTTCGCTTAGACAACAAAAATAATTTGTGGAGATTTTATAGAAAAGAGGTAGAGGTCTATAATAAACAGGAAGGTGTATTTGTAAAACATCCGCTTTCAGGTAATGTAGAAACGAGCAGCGATTGCCCTGACAATTATAAAAACGGACTACGAACAATTGTCATTTGGGAAGACCAAAAGGGACGACAATGGTTTGGCGGCGAAGATTCTTTTTTATACCTATTTGATCCTAAGAAGGGAGAAGCCCTTTCATTTGGTCAAAGATTGGTAGCTGACATTGGAGGTAGAGGTGGTGGGATCAATAACCTTCTCGAGGACAAGGGTGGAAATATCTATGGCACTAAAAGAGGCGGCGTTTTCAAAATATCAGAAAAGGAGACCTACTTCGAGCCTTATTTAGTGGATACTGATAACGAAAAGCATAGCTTATACGGGTTAGAAAGTTTTAAGAATCTAAATTTGAATGATCCTGAACTAGGAACTGAATTTATATCGAATACCAATGTCTCAAGCCTAAGTGAAAATGAAAAGGGTCTCATTTTTTTCAATGACTATCGTTTTCTTTTTGCCCTCAATCCTGATTCTGAGGAATTTGAAATTATCCCTTTTGACCCTGTCGATAAGTCTAAAACCAGGACGTTTGCGTACAAAGACAAGGTCTTGCTTTCCCTTTGGACGAATGTCTTTCTATTTGATGACAAATATAATTATACTAAGATTCCTAATTCTGAATATAGATTAGTCAATACGCTATTTCAAAATAACGGTAAAATTTGGTATTCGGGATCAGAAAAAAAGAAGGGTGGTACAAATGAAAATCAACCTTTTCTTGCTCGAGCAGACTCCAGCCTGAATATCACAGATCAATTTATTGATCCTGAGGGGGCAGTCAATTTTAATGATCTAAAAATTCATTCTATCGTTGAGGATGACGACAGTAATGTTTGGCTTGGTACTGCAGATGGCATTTATAAGATTAGTAGCGACAATGAGAAAGTGGACTTTATAGCAGATCGCTATTCCTGGAATGAGGAAGACATCTCAATCACACATCAACTTGGACTTTATATCAATTGGATAGGAGGGAATAAGTTGGGCTTCCACAATAGAACTGGTATTGGTGTAATAGATGTGGGAAGTAATAAGTTGTTGGAGTACGTAAGCAATGAGGAATTAAACATTGCAGAACTTATGAGTGGTCATACTACAGAGAAGGCTGCTTGGATTGGCAGTCAGAACAAGCTGATTCATGTTGATTTTGCAAGCAATAAGATCATACAATTTTCAGAAGCTGAGGGATTAACTGCTCCTTGTGCGATCAAAATAATACAGCCTTTAAGTGATGACAAAATAGCCCTAGCTACCAGCAATGGTTTATATCTATTTAAACCTGATACTTTGTTGCTTAAACACGAAAGAAAAACCAGTGATTATGAGAGAAATCGCCTGAAGTTAACTTCTGCCTCCTTCATGGAGGGAGCATCTGATTCTATCTCTACTCGCAAATTTTTCGAGGATGATGAGCATTCGCTAATATTTGGTCATCAAGATCGAATGTTAAATTTCGAATTTTCTTTGATGGATTTTTCATCGCCTAGGCAACATTTGTTTTCATATTGGTTGGAAGGTTTTAATAAGGAGTGGTCACGTGCTGTTGAGAGCAATTCTGTAAGCTTCACTCACCTCCCACCAGGTAAATACAAGTTAAAAGTTAGGGCTCATTCTGGAAACGGAGTCTGGGGTGAAGAGCATCTCAATGTTGATATCTTTGTCAAGACGGCTTGGTACAAGACCTGGTGGTTCTTGCTCTTCTGCTTGCTTGTTCTTGCAGCCTTAGTGTACGGGCTTATCAAACACTTGGTTTTTTTAGCAAAATCAAAATTTGAAAACGAAGCTCAAAAAAAGGAGGCAGAACGACTAAAGGAACTAGACGACTCCAAGAATCTTTTTTTTGCAAATATTACGCACGAATTTAGAACTCCTCTAACGGTTATCAATGGTGTGAACGAGAGTAGCAATGCATCATCTGATGAAAAGACATTGATTAGAAGGAATAGTAACAACTTACTGCATCTTATCACGCAACTTTTAGATCTGACGAAACTTGAATCTAAAAAGCTCACACTTCAACTTACCACCAGTAACCTTATTGAGTATCTGAGATATTTAACAGCATCGTTCGACTCCATGGCTAGTAGTAAGGAAATAGTATTAAGATTTGAGCCCTATACTGATGAATTGGTCATGAATTATGATGAAATGCGGATACAGCAGATCATGTATAACTTGATTTCTAATGCGATGAAATTTACTCAGAAAGGTGGAAGTATTACAGTCAGTATCAATAAAGTGATGAAAGATAGAGAACTACTCCAGATCTCCATTTCTGATTCTGGTATTGGGATTCCTGAAGAAGACATTCCCCATTTATTCGACCATTTTTATCAAGTAAGTAATCCCATTACACGTATTGGTGAAGGGACAGGAGTTGGCTTGTCACTGACCCATGAACTGGTCCAACTCATGGGAGGTGAAATCAAAATAGAAAGTGTAGTAGGTCAAGGTTCCGAATTCACTGTCATCCTCCCTATCGATGATTCACCGGTAGAGAAGCCGGTACCTTCAAATTACAATCCACTAGATCCAGAAACAATCCTGCTACCAACTGCCGCTAAAAGCACTGAAACTGATCCTTTAGGTATCCATGAAAACCAGATTACTGCAGATTCTAGACCCATTCTATTATTGATAGAAGACAATGCAGACATTGTAACTTACATCTGCAGCATCTTAAGCCAAAGCTATCAGATTGTCATAAGTATAAATGGAGAATTGGGGATTGCTAAGGCCATAGAGATTGTTCCTGATATTATCATCAGTGATGTTATGATGCCCATCAAAGACGGATATGAGGTATGTAGAACATTGAAACAGCATGAAACCACAGATCATATTCCAATCATCCTGCTTACTGCAAAATCTGAAGTTGAAGACAGAATCCAAGGTCTTAAGTATGGGGCTGATGCCTATATTAATAAGCCATTTGTAAAGGAAGAATTAACAGTGAGACTGGAACAACTCTTACTGATTAGAAAGAATATTCAGGAAAAATACAATCAACAAATTACTGCTCCTCAAGTATCAAGAACTGATGAAAAAGATGCCTTCTTCCATAAATTAAAAGATGTGGTCACGGCAAACTTATCTGACCACTTGTTTGGTGTTCCTGAAATGGCTAAGGCCTTATTGATGAGTCAACCACAAGTCTATAGAAAATCTAAAGCGCTGCTTGATAAGACGCCTACAGCTCTCCTTAATATGATGCGTCTGAATATGGCCAAAGAATTGCTCAAAAATACCACCCACAGCATATCGCAGGTTGCCACCTTATCAGGGTATAAGGATGCTAACTATTTCTCGCGAGTTTTCCAAAGTGAATTTCGACTTTCCCCTTCTAGTTTTCGTAATCGCCACACAGACAGTTGATTAGCATTTAATCAACACGCATTTTGATAGAATAGTCCTAGTCTTTTTTTCTTGATTTCATGGAATTGAGCCTAGGTTTGTATTCATCTAATCTAACAAAAGTCGAAGTAATGCAATTGAAAATAATTAAGAGCATACACCAGCAAACTTATCCTGTCTATCCTGCTATAAAAACCTATCGAGAAAGAATGACAGTCACCCATCAAAAAGGGACCACAATCATTCAGAAATCGAAGATCAAATATCTAAAAGCAGACAACAATTATTGTGAAATACATCTGCAAGATGGGCAAGTGATCTTGTGCTCGAAAACAATGAAAGACATTTCCAGAAAACTGAATAATCCCCACTTCATTAAAGTCCATCAATCCTACATCGTCCATATTTCAGGTATTTCATTTATCGACAAGTCTTTTACTGCCTTGTTGCTAGTAGATGGAACTGAAATTCCAGTCTCACGCGTACGGAAGGAGGACCTGAAAGCAATGATGAAATTAAGATTTGACTAGTGTTATTCATCTCCCTTAATAATAAGAAAATGTTTTCAAAACCTAATACAAATAAAAGAATGGAATTCTCAACTACTTCATACTTAAGAAATATAACCGTCCTTATTCTTACTTTCATACTGACTGGGGCTCTTGATGCTCAGATCTATGTGAACCATGCTGCAACGGGAGCAGATGATGGAAGTTCCTGGACGAATGCTTACACAGACTTAAAAACAGCTATTGCCAATACATCATCGGGAGAGATTTGGGTGGCACAAGGAGACTATTTTCCTACAACTACCACGGATAAAATGGAATCATTCAACCTTAAGAATAATGTGGCCATTTATGGAGGGTTTACAGGGACAGAATCTACTTTAGTTAGTAGAGACTTGTTAGCCAATACGACCGTATTAAGTGGCTATATAGTTGGCGGCGAATCTTACCATGTCGTCAGTAACACAAATAGTCAGAATAATTCAGCGCTCCTTGATGGATTTACCATTGAAGGCGGCAATGCCATTGGTGGGGGCGACTTTAATAATGGTGGAGGCATGTTCAACAGTGGAGCATCACCGACTATACGAAATTGTACATTCGTTAATAATTTTGCAGGAAATCAAAGTGATATTCTTGGCGATGGAGGAGGTATGTATAATAAATCAGGATCCGCACCTCAAGTGATTAATTGTACTTTTGATAACAACGCTGCCTTTTCTGGTGGTGGAATGTATAATTCATCATCAAATCCTTTTGTTAACAAGTGCATATTTACTGCGAATCAAGCACAAAATGGTGGAGGTATTTATAGCACAAGTAGTTCTTCTAGCATTGGTAACTGCCTATTTATAAACAATACAGGTGTTCTTATAGATAATATGAGTTTTGGTGGTGCTATATATAATGGTTTTCAAGGTAATCCACTTATCACAAATTGCACGATATACGGAAATGAAGCTGATAATGGAAGTGGTATATTCAATGGTAATAGTGCAAGTTCTATTGTTACTAACAGCATTATAACTAATAATAATATAGAAAAAACTGGAACAGGGTCTTCATCAGTCACATTTAGTATTATTAGCCCATCAAATTATCCTTGTACTAATTGTGTAATACCGATTGATCCTATTTTTATAAACACCACTGATCTGAATGGTCCAGATAATATCTATGGAACTTTAGATGATGGACTCAACCTAATTCAATTCAGTGAAGCAATAAATACTGGAACTAATATAGGGACTTTTACAGATGATATCTTGGGAAATGATAGAATCGGAATTCATGATATAGGAGTGTATGAAGCAGAATGTCAAGCTAATCTCATCTATGTCAATGCAAATGCAACGGGGAACAACTCAGGAATATCTTGGGATAATGGTTTGACGAATTTACAAGCTGCGTTGGACTTAGTGTCTACTTGTGGAGATGACACTATTCTTGTTGCCCAAGGCACATACTATCCTAGTTCATCTCCAGATGCTATATCTACTGATCCAAAAGATAAGGTCTTCCACATTGCAAATGATGTAGTAGTCATAGGAGGATATGATCCAGGAACTGGAACTCAAACAGGAACACCAACGATCTTAAGTGGAGCCAATGAAAATAACTATCACGTAATGATTAATACTGGACTTACTTCAGTAACTGTTTTTGAAAAATTGACTTTTAGTGATGGCAATGCAAATGGAACAGGGAACATTTCATATGGAGGTACAACTTTCGATAGGCGATTCGGTGGTGGGATATACAATAAGTCTTCAGACCCTATTTATGCTAATTGTGTGTTTACAAATAATAGTGCCACTGAAAATGGTGGCGGATTATATATCACGGTTTCTAATGAACCCACACTGACCAATTGCATTTTTACGGGAAATACCGGCAAAAATGGAGGTGGAGTGGCTAATTTCTCCTCCTCCCCCACACTGACCAATTGCACTATTACAACCAATACAGCTACTAATTCAGGAGGTGGAATGTATAATTCTTCCTCTTCTCCTTCGATCACCAATACCATTCTGTGGGGTAATGGAAGCGAAATAGATGGTTCTGGTACGCCTACCGTTTCATATTCCATCGTTGAAGGTGGATATACAGGATGCATTGATTGCCCGAATACGAATGGAGACATAGATCCACTATATATCGAAGTGGCAGATCCAGATGGTCTAGACAATATCTTGGGCACGACAGATGACGGCATAAACCTAATGATATCAAGCCCAGCCATTAATGCTGGAAATCCAATGACCGCAACACCGGTGGACATAACAGGTGCTGACAGGACCGGAAATCCTGATATTGGAGCATATGAAGCAGAAGCATGCATTGATAATTTAGTCTATGTCAGTGCTTCCGCAATGGGAAACAACTCTGGAAGTTCTTGGACAGATGCCTTTAATGATCTTCAGGATGCACTCGATCAAGTCCTGGATTGTAGCGTAGATTCTATCCTAGTAGCTGAAGGCACCTACTTTCCAACTTCTTCTCCGGATGAAAGCACTGCAAATCCTCGTGACAGAGCCTTCCACCTTAATACAAATGTGGTCGTGAAAGGAGGATACGACCCATTGACAGGAAACCAAGATGGAGAGGCAAGCATCCTCAGCGGTGACATCGGTATCCTAGCCGATTCTTTGGATAATACGTATCATGTAATGATTAACACTGGACTTACTGCTGCAAGTGTTTTTGAAAACTTGACTTTTAGTCATGGCAATGCCGATGGGTTATCTTCTAACGATATGGCATTCGGAGGAACATTTTTCGATAGGCGTTTCGGTGGTGGATTATACAATAGCAATTCAAACCCTACCTACTCTAATTGTGTCTTCACAAATAATAATGCAACACAATTTGGTGGAGGACTATATATTACGGCTTCTGATGCAACTGTAAACGATTGCTTGTTTACTTCAAATACAGCAGATAAAGGAGGTGGGCTTGGTAATTCTTCTAACTCTACATCTATTATCTCAAGGTCAATTTTTGATTCAAATATGGCCTCATCAGAAGGAGGAGGAATGGCCAATGTTAATTCTTCTCAAAGCACACTAAGTAATGGTGTTTTTATCAATAATTCAGCAGTCGATGGTGGAGGTATTTCAAATACCGGCACTTCTACAGCTATTGTAAACTGTACGTTAACAGCTAATTCAGCAAGCAATTCAGCAGGATCAATATTTGCCTCCACTACAACAAACATTACCAATACCATTTCTTGGGGAAATGGAAGTGAAATAGCAGGTACATCAGCTACGGTATCCAATTCAATAATCGAAGGTGGAAATACAGGATGCATTGATTGCCCGAATTCCAATGGAGACATAGATCCGCTATTTGTTGATGCCGCAGATGCAGATGGTCTAGACAATATCTTGGGAACTGCAGATGATGGAATTTCACTTGGAGAAGGAAGTCCTGCTATCAATGCAGGAAATCTGGTTGGTGCACCTAGTGAGGATATTTCAGGGGCATCTAGATTAGGAATTGTCGATATAGGAGCCTACGAGGGAGCATATTGTCAATATGGGCTTGTATTTGTAAATGCTAATGCTACTGGCAGTGGAAATGGATATAGTTGGACAGATGCCTATACAGATCTTCAGGATGCCCTGGACCAAGTCATGGATTGTGGAGTAGATTCTGTCCTAGTAGCGGAAGGTACCTACTATCCATCTTCATCTCCTGACGAAATCAGCACAAATCCAAGAGATAGAGCCTTTCACATTAACAGTGATGTTGTTGTTGAAGGAGGATACGACCCATTGACAGGAAACCAAGATGGAGAGGCAAGCATCCTCAGTGGTGACATCGGTATCCTAGCCGATTCTTTAGATAATACATACCATGTAATGATTACTACTGGACTTACTGCTGCAAGTGTTTTTGAAAAATTGACTTTTAGTGATGGCAATGCCAATTCGTTTTCTGTTCTCGATTTGGAATTCGGAGGAACATTTTTTGATAGGAGAATCGGTGGAGGAATGTATAATACCTCCAGTTCTCCTACACTGTCTGATTGTACCTTTCAGTCAAATATTGGTTTGTCAGGAGGAGGAATGTATAATAAGGAGAACGCATCACCGATATTGAACAATTGCGTATTTGAATCTAATATTGCTACCGCTGAAGCGCCAAGCACAGGTCTTGGAGGAGGGATGTATAACCTTAACAGTTCACCTATTCTATCCTTTTGCACATTTACCTCTAATACTTCAGAAGATGAAGGTGGAGGAATCGCTAACATCAATAGGTCACCTCAATTGACCAATTGTATTTTTACTTCTAATATCGCGAGATTAGGCGGTGGAATGTACAACAGAGTTAGTGACCCAGCAGTAAATAACTGTGATTTCACATCCAATATCGCCCAATCTAGTGGTGGTGGAATGTTCAACGACGATAGTGACCCATCAGTAAACAATTGTACTTTTGAGTCCAATGTCGGAATTTTTCGAGGAGGGGGAATATATAATGTTTTCAATTGCTCCCCTGTACTAACTCATTGCACTTTTATATCCAATACGTCGGTCGGCCGGGGCGGGGGAATGCATAATGTAAATATGTGCATGGTCTCTCTTACAGATTGTACATTCTACGTACCTGCAGCAAATGACGGTATACTAAATGAAAATAATTCGACGACAACGATCTTAGGTACAGTCGAGATCATCAATAATTATGTAACTGATAATGAAGGAAATGCATATAAGACCATCCAAATTGGCAATCAGAACTGGATGGCTGAAAACCTTAATTTAGGTACGATGATTAACGGTATGGAATCCCAAACAGATAATGCTACTATTGAAAAATATTGCTATGATAATGATCCAGCCAACTGCGACATATTCGGAGGACTCTACCAGTGGGATGAAATGATGCAATATGTTACCACTGAGGGTACACAAGGTGTATGTCCTACAGGCTGGCACCTCCCATCAGATGATGAGATTAAAACCCTAGAGATGACACTTGGCATGACACAAGCTGAGGCAGATATGGCAGGCATTAGAGGAACTGACCAAGGCAGTCAGCTGGCTGGCAATGAATCTTTATGGACTAATGGAGCTCTTGATCAGAATGCAGCTTTTGGAAATAGTGGCTTTGCGGCTCCAGCTGGGGGCTACCGCAATTCCTCAGGCTTGTTCTTAAATCAGTCCTTCGACGCCTACTTCAGGTCGTCCAGCGGGTCTGGCGACAATGCTTGGCTCCGGGACCTGCAATACAGCAGTCCTAAGGTCTACCGTCGCGACCTCAGTAAGTCGTTCGGCTTCTCTGTCCGTTGTGTCCAAGACTGACCGGACCCGACGTAATGTCGGTATTGAAGGTCGTAAACCGACTTTTAAAGGGAAGGAACCTGCCTGCTGCAGGCAGGCCGATTCATCAGAATCGGGTGGAAAAGCCTGGTCCAGAAGACAAATCTGGTATAAAGATCGTAAATTGACTTTACATAAGATACTGAATATTTTATACCAATTATTAATAGAAAGTAAAAAATTAAAATGACATCTACCCAAAAAATTTACGGATTAATCGGCCTTCTTTTTTTTGTTGCGATAGGAAACCTTAAGGGGAACAACTCGTATTCTTTGAACTCCATTGACGAAATTGATTGTTTTTCTCCTGTCAATGTAGCACTCAATGCTGAAGGAAATGCAACTATTGACCCTTTAGATTTTGTAATTGGCCCTCAATCTACAACGAGGTACGATGCCAGCCAAACTGTTTTTTCTTGTTCGGATTTAGGCATTAATACAATGAGCATTTATGCTTTCGATTCGATAGCTATGCAGCTAGATTCTTGCGTAGTAATTGTCAATATCGAAAGTAAATCTCTTCCAGACCCTTGTGCTCCATTTAGCATTACTTGCGTTGATACTCTGAATGTA
>CAZMYK010000053.1:0-12498 GCA_964570435.1 uncultured Saprospiraceae bacterium
GAGGTTCTACTACAACCGATTCCGACTTAGTTAGCGCTGCGATCGACGGCGCAAAGCGCTACAGATTTTCGAAAAGTCCCATTGAAAAGCAATGTGGGACCATTACTATCGAATTCAAACTCAAATAAAAAAAGCCAGGTAGGTAGCCTGGCTTAAAAGTTATTCTACTTTATCGTGTTTCTCTTAAAAAAGGGATAAAGCTGCCCTATTTAGGGCTAAATTAGTAAGGGTATTAAGCGTATGATCTTACTCTAAAATGACAAGATGCTTCTTATATTTGTCGTTGTCAACCTTTTGGAGTTAAAAATGGCGGCTAATTGACAAAAAATAAAAATTATAAGCAGATTTTAGAGTTCTTATTTGGTCGGCTACCCATGTACCAAAAACTTGGAAAGAAGGCCTTTAAGAAGGATCTGACTAATATTCTAGCATTGCTCTCCCAATTGGGTAACCCTCACCAGAGAATAGTGACCATTCATGTTGCTGGCACGAATGGCAAGGGATCGGTTTCGCATTTAATTGCCTCAGTTTTGCAAGAGCATGGTCTCAAGGTTGGACTTTATACTTCTCCCCATTATAAAGATTTTAGAGAGCGGATCAAGATTAATGGAAGGCTCATTGATAAATCTAAAGTCACGAGCTTTGTGGAAAAGATTAAGTTTGCTTTAGATGAAGTTCCAGCTTCTTTTTTCGAAATGAGCGTAGCTATGGCCTTCGACTATTTTGCCTCTGAAAAAGTAGATGTGGCGATCATCGAAACTGGTTTAGGAGGCAGACTAGACTCGACAAATGTTATTCTACCAGAGCTATCAGTTATCACCAATATAAGCCTTGATCATACTGATATCCTAGGGGACACCTACGAAGAGATTGCAACAGAAAAGGCGGGAATTATTAAAGAACGAATACCTGCTCTTATCGGTGAGCGACAAGAAAGCATTGAGCACGTCTTTGCGGACAAAGCCAAAGCACAACAGAGCAACTTACATTTTGCAGATGAATTGGTGACTTTGGAATCTGTTGAGAGGAATTTAGGGCGAAATCCCAATAATCCGTTTGAGCTTAGAAACATCAGGACTGCTCATGCGGCAATCAAACTCATCGCCGAGTCAAAGCTGATCAAGTATGACAGTGACCTGGTAAAGAATGGCATCCATAACTTGGTCAAAAACACCTACTACATCGGCAGGTGGCAGGTGCTGTCGGACAGACCTTTGACAATAGCAGACAGTGCTCACAATGAGGCCGGTTTGAAGGGGGTCTTAGAAAGGCTTACTGATTATCAATACGATAAAATCCACATGGTAATTGGATTCGTGAAAGATAAGAACCTAGATAGTGTACTTTCAATGTTTCCAAAGGACGCTAGATATTACTTTGTTAAAGCCGATATTCCGAGGGGATTGGAAGCCAAAAAGCTAAAGGAAATTGCTGGTCAATATGCGTTGTCTGGCAGAACTTATGTTTCAGTCAAGAACGGCTACTTGGCTGCAAAAAGACGCGCAAAGGATGATGACTTGGTATACATCGGTGGAAGCATTTTTGTCTTGGCTGAAATTTTGTAAGCTAGTCGACTACCTCGAATTTCTGATGGAATATCCGATCTCCGTTTTCAATTTTTAGTATGTAGACTCCTTTTGCAAGATCTGAAATCGATATAGATTCTTCGAAATCTTCACCCCTTGGATCAGTATAGACTTTCTTGCTAAGACTGACACCCGAAATCGAAATGATCTCAATGACAACATCTTCACCCAAGTGCTGGTCTAGTTGAATGCTAAGTCGTCCAGTACGATTGGGGTTAGGAAAGACGGCAAGAGATTTAACCGGAAAACCAATGATTTTTTCAGAAGAATAGAAGTAGCCATTGTTGCGAAAGATCTTCAATCGGTAGCGGTTACTACCAAGAAAAGGTTCGCGATCACGGAAGGTATCGTCCGTGGCTCTACCTAGGTCTGTAATGTCCCCAGCATCATTGAGTTTTTGTACGATGATTCGTTCGTAATCCTTGTCTACTGCCCAATTCAGAACAATGCTTGCTTCGTCACTATTATATCGTTTCCATTCGACTTCAGCATATTCATCACAATTTGGATAAATCAAAATTTCGTCATCATCAGTGAGGCCATAGGAGTCTTCGACTTGCAATGAAATGCGGAACCAGTATTCATCCTTTTCTGCACAACCAATTGGCTCTAGAAGAGATGAGAAAGTCTCCTTATGAACTGGCTCATCTGAATGAAAGTGTAAGTTATGATGCAGATGTACCTGCCACGTATATTGGAGAGCTGCCGCTCCTTCCTCCTTGTCGCTTACTTCAGCCTCCAAGTCTATTCGGTTATAACCATTAATCGCATACCTTGTTTCCGCATTTGGGCTAGTAATCTTAGCCAAAGGTGGCGTGTTATTCAGTGAAATGTCGATAGAATCTTGTCCAATTTCACCTAAAGAGTCTGTTACAGTAAGAAGCACTGAAAACTTTCTTGGAGATGAATTTGTGCTTGTAAATTGATGTTCGACAATTTCTAAGTCACTTGTTTCGCCGTCACCAAAGTCCCAGAGCACAGATATGGGCAACTGATTTGGATCATAGGAAGCGGAGGCATCAAAGTTCACTGTAAGGTCATTTCCACCATAGGTGGTGTCAGACTTTGCAACAGCAATAGGAGGTGGATTGCCACCAAAGCAGATTTTCTGTAGTTTTCCAGTTATAATATTAGTGTAATATAGGCAACCATCTAAGGGGTTGAGCGTGACATCAACAATTCCATTGATCTTTGATCTTAGATTTAGAATTTTCTCCAATTCATAGTCTTCATTGAACTTAAATGCCTTAATCCACCCAGAAAAATCGGAGACGATCAGGCTTTGGTAGAAAGAGTCTGGTAAAGAGCCTTCCTCATACCATGATCCGGGTAGGGCAGAGTATCCTTCGATCTGCTTGTCACTTGGACTTTCCATCGCACTTCCGTCATCATCATATCTAGGAACAAAACTTCGCTTGGGTGTATTCCATTTAATATTACTATAGTAGATGAAGGGTCTGGTATGGAGATAAGTTGGTACAGAAGAAGGAATCAAATCCGTAATTCCTTCACAAGGTATTCCCAAGTCGTAATTTCCGCTTTCGTTGTCTTGTGCAATCAACTCATTATACCAAAAGTACTTTCTATCGCAAGTGCTTCCATTGTAAAATGGGTTTTCAGCATGTGTGTTTTCTATTGCTTGGAAGCCAAAAGGCCAAGCACCTCTATGGCCTTCATAGACCGGCCAGCCAAAGTTCTGAGCAGGTGCCTTTACAATGTTAAATTCTTCCCAATACGCAGAACCCACATCACCGACGATGAACATCCCTGGGTCTCCTAGGTTGGGGTTGTGACTTCCGCTTCCGGGTAGGTGCATGAATTTGTATGGATTTCTAAAACCCAAGGCCCAAATTCTAGATTGTGGCGATCTAGGATTTGCGGGATCATAGTATGGATTGCTTGAAAAGCCCTCACCATTCTCCTTATTGATTCTCAGTAATTTCCCATTAACGGAATACAGAGATTGCGAGCGATATGGACCAATTACCATAGAAGAATCGATGATACCATCTGCTAAGGCTTGGGCAGTATGGTATACGACATTTGATTCAGAATCTAGGCCCGCATCTCCACAAGTCACAAAGAGGCTACCATCATTACCAAAAGCAAGTGAACCGACTCCATGAAAGTCAGCTAAGATAGGCATACCATCGCTTAGGTCCCTACCTAAGAGAACTTTTTGACTTTCTGGAACGAGTTCTATTGGAGAGGCATTCACGTCAAAGGTAAATCTACTGACCCGACCAATTGTCGCATTGGTTACGATAGATGAGTCAGGATCATAGTCTGTCTTTCCGTAATGTAGCAGGTGGTATCGATCTACTGTATATGCAGCATATAGGTATCCATTCTCAAGAAAGTCTGGGTCGAAGGCGAAGCCAGTGAATCCATGATCACCCCAAGACGCTACTTCTTCACTGATGTCCAGAATCAAAGTTTTATCTGCGGTGATCGGATCAATAGCAAAAACTCGTCCTCCTTTTTCTCTTACATATCCATTTCCATTCTGATCGAATTCGATGCCTACAGGAAGAATGAAACCAGCTGTGACCTCTTCATCGAAGAAGCCTTCGGCTATATCTTCTTGGGCAGGAAGCACAAAAAGACACAGCATGAATATCACAAGCCAACTACTTCTTAATCTCTCCCTCAGCATTTCTGAATTTTAAAATATTTTTATTTACCGCAATACTAGCATTGATCTCATACCCGATCAAAAGTATCATACAATTAATCTGTATCCAAACTAGAACGATTATCAAGCCTCCGATGGCCCCATAGATTTCATTGTACGCACCAAAGTTATTAACAAATGCGGCAAACGCCAAAGAAAGAATGATTGTTAAAGCTGTCGCGACTGTCGCGCCTGGACTAAAGTACTTAAATCTTTCTATTGTTGGAGCACCAAATCTGTACACTGAGCTTACAAGTGCGTGAAATGTAAAAATCACCAATATCCACCGAGCTAGGTTTAGAAGGACCCTTGACGCAGCACCTATGCTTAGTAATTCGAAAACATAGTTGAGAATAAATTTGCCTAAGACTACTGTAGTCAAGGAAATTATCAAGAAAAAGCCCAGAAGAAAGGTGAGTTTAATTGCGGTCCATTGACGTTTCAAGTAGGTCCGCTTTCTGAAAGTCTCCTTGTAGCTTTTCTCAAAGCCTTTCATCATCGCTGCTACACCATTCGATGTAAAAAAAAGGGCTAAGATGAATCCAAGGGTAAATAAACCACCGCGTGGTATCGAGACTACATCAGAAATGATTTGATTGATGTAAAGGCTTGCATCTGTCGGCAATACTCCTGCCACAGAATCCTGGACCATTACCATGTAGTTGCTGCTAATCGGAAATAAGGGCAACAAGGTAAAGAAGAAAATGATAGATGGAAAAAGCGCTAGGAAGAAGCTGAATGCCATTGAATTGGCCCTGGTATTAATGTCATCTTGCTGAGTTTCTTTGATGATGAACCTGGTAATATCATAGATTGGAACTCCTTCGAAACCATAAAAGCTGGTTTGCTTAGTCCACTCTAACAATCTTCGGATGATTGGTAGCTGGGAAATGAATTTCCATATATCGAAGTCCTTAAGTTTCAAAGTATGGTCTTAACCGATCAGCAATAATCTTAGGTGTTGGGATTCTTTCTTTTGTTTTCTTATCTAGGAAGAATAATCTGACTACTCCACCATTTACAAGCTTTTGATGATCATTGTAGATCTCAGATTTGAAAGTGATCTTATCATCGGGCATACTAGGAATGTAGGTCTGCATGGTAAGCATTTCATCGTATTTCGCTGGCCGCACAAAACGAGTTTCCATAGATAGAACAGGCATTAATATTCCATGTTCAGATTCTAGCAGGGCATACCTTAGACCTAAATTTCTCATGGCTTCCACTCTTCCTACTTCATAGTATCGAGCATAGTTCCCATAGTAGACATATCCCATTTGATCAGTCTCCGCATATCGAACTCTTATCTGTGTTTCATGCTTATACATAGCCTCCTAGGTTCTTGATATTGGACATGTCATGCAGTGGGATCCACCGCGAGCCCTCGACAGTTCATTAGATGGGATGTGGATGATGGTCTTTTTCACATCCTCAACCTTAATCTTGCCTGCCTTGATCTTTTGAACTAGGTCTTCGGCCTGAACGATTGAATAACCAGCCTTCTTGAAAGCCTCATCCGTGACAACATTGCGATCATACGCAATGGCTACCCCAGGTTGAATGGCAACAAGGTTACAGCCATCGGTCCACTGTTCACGTTCCTGGTAGGGACTGATTCCTTTACCCGAAAATATGAACCTCATATTAGCATTGATTTCTGACTCAAAGAAGCGCCTAACTGATGAATATTCAGCAACTTCTCCAGTATGCTTATGCACAAGGACGTTGGAGCTATTTCCATCAAAAATGATTGGCTTGAAAGCAACAACCTCATCACTATCTATCATGGTAAATAGGGTGTCAATATGCATGTAGGAGCGATCATTCGGAATGTTGATAATTACAACATTCTTTACAACTCCTTTCCTGAATAAACTATCCTTTAGCAGATGAACTCCGTGCATCGAAGTACGTTCTGAGCAACCGATTAACAAGTAGTCCTCGTTAATGATCATCACATCGCCACCTTCCAAGGAAACTTGCTGTCCTGCTTTGGATGGTGGAAACTCATCGAGATCATTGAGATTTATGATCCTATCTTGGTCCCTTAGCGCTCGAAAGATCGGGTGACGCCAGAAAATAAATCTTGTCAGTACATTTTCGCGGTATCGTGCAGCCTTAAATGCCTTAGTAATGACTACATGGTCATTGACGACTACAGCAATATCTCTTGTAAAAATAAAATTAGGAATCGGATCGAATAGAATGTGGTCCTCGCCGCTAAGATATCCTGTGATTAAGACCTCCGCTAAAGTCTTGGGATCTAACTTTTGTAGTTTCTCACCAAAGGCCTTCGGTAGTTCTTCATAATCTTGTACCCTACTGATAATCAAGTTTTTATTGTCAGGATGGTCCTTAATAGTTTCGTACAACAAGTCTGTGATTTCCAAGACATTGTTTTTTCCTACAAAGGTCCTAAGTAAGTCACTGAAGACATCATGTTCTTCCTGCATTTTGGGAAGAAATACGATGTCGTCGAATAGTAATTCTTCTGCTCTTTTTGGACTAACACGTGAGATTCCTGAGTCTGGTCTATGGATGATTACCTTGTTCAATTTTCCGATTTCGGAACTTACTCTGATGCTCATTGTGATTTAATTATAATTCCCCTGTCAACAATTTTTTATATTTACCCATATTTGTGAACTATGAGGTAGGCTGCAAAGTTATTTATATAATTGAAAGAGAATCTCATTCTTAACACATATTTTGTATGTCAATGTTTAAAAGGATTAAGTCGGTTTTTATAGTGGAAGATGAGTCCTACGTTCCGCAAAAAAAGAACGAAGTGGCCGCAAACAAAGCTCCTACCGTATCTACTCCTGACATCCCAGTAAACGAGAATGCAAGTGCCTCAGATAGATTTGTAGATAGTCTGCTTAAGGCAATTGAGGCTAATAACCTAGAAGGCTTCGATTACTTGGAATATAAGCAATCGCTCAGATCTCTGGCCAATATGGACATGGACGAGGCAACCAGGTTTAATTCCGCCTTTGCGATGGCTAAGACCATGGGGGCTAGCAAGACCGTACTTCTTGATTCAGCAAAACACTACATGGATATTCTGCAAAAGGAAGAGCAGAAGTTCAATGAAGCCTATGAAAAGCAGAGGCAAAAACAGGTGGGCAGTAAGGAGGAAAAGTTGAAGTCTTTGCAGGCTAGTTTGATTAAGAAGGAGGAGCAAATAAAGAAGTTGCAAGGAGAAATAAAAGAATCTAAAAAGCAGTTAGAAGCTAAGAAAAAGGAAATTGGTGTAGCATCTTCTAAGGTTGCTGAAACAAGAGACCAATTCTTAGCATCTTATCGCAAAGTGGCAGATCAGATTCAGGTTGATATAGAAAGGATGAATAAATTTTTGAATACATGACGGAAGAATACAAGAAGAAATCATTTTGGAAGAGGCCAGAGGGAAAGACTGGAATTTTCTTCATAGCGGCTTTGGCAATTGGAGGAGGAATAGTAGCATCGATATTCATTAATGCATTGATTGCCTTCTTTTCCTCAACACTTGGATTGATCATAACCCTACTAACACTCGGAGTAATTATTTTTACAATAATTGATCCTAAGGCACGTAATCTTGTGGGCTACATGTACAAGAGCGTAATGCGATGGATTACTGGCATGTTCATACAAATCGATCCTATAGGAATACTAAAAAGTTACGTCGATGATCTGAAAGATAATCTGAAAAAAATGAATCGTCAGATTACTCAACTTCGTGGGCAAATGCATAAGTTGAAAGAAATGATTATCAATAATAAGAAGGAAATTGATAATAATCTTACTCTAGCTAGCAAGGCGCGTGACAACAATAACAATGCAGTGATGGTCCTTAAAAGTAGGAAGGCAGGACGCCTAAAGGAATCTACTATGAGGTTGGAGGATCTGTATAAGAAAATGGAAGTTCTTTATAGAGTTCTTGGTAAGATGTTTGAGAATTCTCAAATTATGAAGGAGGACATCGAGGACCAAGTGGAGGTAAAGGAACAAGAGCGTAAGGCTATTTTAGCAAGTAATTCAGCTATGAAGTCTGCAATGAATATCATTAGCGGAAATAAGGATAAGAAAGAAATGTTTGATCGCGCACTTGAAGCAGTAGCTGATGATGTAAGTCAAAAGGTTGGAGAAATGGAGCAATTTATGGAAGTGTCCCAAGGCTTCATGCAGTCATTAGATCTTAAGAATGGAATCTTTGAAGAAGAGGGCTTGAAGATGCTTGAAAAGTGGGAGAATGAGGGAATGTCTATCCTTCTTGGTGACGAAAAGGAAAAACTTCTCGTCCAAGCCAATAATGATGAGGACGTTCTGGACCTTGGTGCTCCGATTGCCAAACCCGAATTAGCTGATAACAGGAAGAACCAGTATGATAATTTCTTCGACGAGTAGGCATTAGAGCAGTAGGAAAATACTTGAACAACACTTACTATCAAGCTCGCCTCAATACTTGATGATCCTGAATCAATTGGCTCACAAACCCAGTGTCCAAAGTAACTAAAATGCAATTTAAAGATAAGGTGATTTTAAAAGCGATACCCTAAGCTTCCTGCTAATACAATCACATATATCAACATCAAAATACTTGGAAATAAAGCAATGAAGTTTCGCTGAGACGGTGCGGGAATCTGGGGAAATAAAAAAAGCCGCAATTAATCAAACTGCGACTTCTTATAATTTATAGTTAAGGGCCTACCAGGACATATCCTCGTCCCCATTTTCTGCTTTCTTTTCAACTTCATCTGTTCCCGTAGATCCAGAGCTTGCGGCTTCGGCAGCGTCTTCTTCAGCAACTTTTGCCTCCCATTCCTCCTGCCTTCTCGTGTATTCTTCGTAGTCATAGTCGGGCATCAGCTCTGTCTTAATATGGTTTACCACTTCATCAAGGCTCTGTTGGAACCTGTCGAAATCTTCCTTGTACAAGAAAATTTTATGTCGATCATAACCATCACCATTATAGCGCTTTGTACTTTCAGTCAAAGTTATATAGTAATCTTCACCCTTCGTCTTTCTAACATCAAAAAAGTAAGTCCTTCTCTTTCCAGCCTTCACTTTTGATGAATAGACACTTTCAAACTTGTTGTCCTCCACTACCTTCTAGTTTAATTAATAATCGTGTATAACAAATGTAATTAATATTTGAAAATAGTCAAATATTTGTAATTCTTATCGGAATCACTAAGAAATTTCGTTTTCCTCAACTTGCTGTTGCTCAAGAATTTCATAGTAATATCCCTTGAGATCCACGAGTTCTTTATGCCTGCCCTTCTCGACGATGCGACCTTCATCTAGGACAATTATTTGATCAAAATCAATCAGGCTTTGAATCCTGTGTGTGATGATGATGGCGGTCTTGTCGGCTAACTCATTATTAAGATAGGAAAGGATCCTTTGTTCTGTTTTAGTATCGACTGCAGACAAGCAGTCATCGAGGATAACAATGTTTGGTTTTTTGATCAAAGCTCGTGCAATCGATATTCTTTGCTTTTGTCCGCCTGATAGGGTTACTCCTCTTTCCCCAACTAGGGCATCATAGCCATCAGGGAGGTCCCTTATTTCCTTATCTATTGAGGCATAGGCGGCATATTTTTGAACCTCCTTGCGATCGAAATTATCTATTCCAAATCCAATATTGTTCTCTATTGTATCAGAGAAAAGGAAGAGGTCCTGAGGAACATAGGCAATATCTTGTCTAAGTGCGTTAATATTAATGTCTGTAATATTTTTACCATCTAGCTTTAGCGCACCTGCACTAACATCGTACATCCTAAGAATGAGTTCCGCAATCGAAGTCTTGCCTGACGCTGTCCTGCCAATTATGGCGATTTTTTCCCCCTTTTTGATTTCGAAATTAAGCGCGCTTAGGGCTTTGATTCCAGTATCGGGATATATAAAATCAACGTCTTCGAAGCTGATGCTTGATTGCAGTCTGAAGTCCTCGTCAGAATTGTTGGCGATTGCTGGTTCTGTTGTAAGAAACTCATTAATTCGCTGCTGACTTGCTGAGGCTTGTTGGATAAGGGAAGCGATCCATCCAATCGAAGTGACAGGCCAGGTTAACATATTAACATAGATCACGAATTCAGCAATGTTTCCCGGGCTGATATTGCCTTTCACTACCTCAAGACCTCCAACGTAAATTGTAATTATGGTGCTGATACTTATAAGCAACAACATCAAAGGGAAAAACAAAGCATTGACCTTCGCTAGCTCTAAAGATTTGTCTTTATATTGATTAGACTCATATAAGAAGTATTTTCCAAATTTGCTTTCCTGAACGTACGATTTTACAATTCGTATTCCTGAATAAACCTCTTGGGATATACTGGTCAAAAAACCCAATTGCTGCTGAATAACTGAACTCTTCTTGTGAATGATACTGCTTACAAGGTAGATCGACAAGGACAAGAAGGGCAAGGGGAGTAGTGTATACAAGGTCAATGTAACACTCTCACGAAACATAGAAACAATCACAATCGCAAATAATGAAACAAGATTTATTCCATAGAGCACAGCTGGACCAAGATACATTCTCACCTTTGAGACATCTTCTGTGATGCGTGACATCAGATCACCAGTCTTGTTTTTCTTGTAGAAAGCGGTGTCCAACTTTTGATAGTGATTGAAAATCATCTTACGCATGTCATATTCAATCAGTCTAGACATCACTATGATTGTTTGCCGCATGAAATACATAAAGATTCCCATTATTATAGCGAATACTAAAACTAGGCCTCCGAAAAGTAGCAGGTTCTTACTAATGAAGGAATAGAAAGTCTCTTGTGCTTCGAAACCGGTGTATAGCTTATATTGCTGAATGTTTTCGAATACAAAATCTAGTGCTTCTCTAATGGTTACAGGCATTAGCACACGGAAGTAGTTGGAAAGGGAAACAAAAATAATTCCCAGTAGGAACCTCCACTTGTATTTTAGAAAGTATTGATTTAAAAAACGAAGTTCCTTCAAGTCTACGTGTTGAAATGATAAAATCTGCCTTCTTCGAGGCTCAAGGTAAGAGAATCTAACAGTATATCATCCTACTTGTTTTCTAAAAAACCAAATAGGGTTGGATTTTTTGCAACCATTTCTCATCAATTATTCGAATTTGCAGGAGGTCTTCGGCGGTTGAGAAGAGTCCATGCTGCTCTCTGTAGTTGACAATGGTTTTTGCCGTTCTATAGCTGCAATAGGAATGTGCTCCAAGCAGGTTTTCATCGCAGGTGTTGATATTGATCTTAATCACAGATTCTTCCAAAAGGAAAAGATCCTTATGTTTTTCAACCAACTCTGCTTCTATTCCGTAGATTTCTTTGAGTTGTTGGTAACTATTGAAGCCTCCAAGTTTACTTCTAAATTTTATGATTCTTTCTGAAAGGACTGGACCTATTCCAGGAATTTTTGAGAATTGATAAGCGCTTGCTTGATTGATAAAGATAGAGGAGAGCTGAGTATTAAATTTAGGTTTGGAAGTCTTGGAAAATTTGATATTTTTCGATACTAATTCTAGATGATTTGAGTCAATGCCATAGACTTTTTTGAGGTCGTCTAAGTTGCGGAATTCTCCACCTGCATCGACATACTTGACCCAATTTCTTGCAGCCGATTCGCTGATACCCATAGTTCTTAGGTCTTGATATTGTGGCTTATTGGGATCGATTTTGATGGACATCAATTTGATCTCTTTTTTTTCAAGCAATGAGTTCGGACTCAGTTCTAATGCGATTTCACGATTTCTAAGTTCATGGTTCTTGGGAAAAGTTTGTGAGTCTAATCTTCTTTGTTCCTTGGAGTGTACATCTTGTTTACCTGATTTCGTCTGATACGAATTACCTGCATATTTCGCATTTGTACCTGAGGTACGGGTGAAATCAACTGCTACCTCTTCCTTACTTGCACCTCTATCTTCCTTCTCAGTGGAATCGCCTACCTTTTGATTTTGCGATGATTCCTTCATCGTGATTTCTTCCTTGATTCTTTCATTTTCAGTCACAGCTACTGAATCAGATTCGATCCGCGAGTAGTCATAAAGGATGAAGAAGACTTCATCAATAAAACTAGAAATGACCAAGAGTGCGATGACGAAGAGCAAGGACTTTCTTTCCTTTCTTCTTGCATACCTAATATCTAATAAGTGGTTTTTCATCTTTTTTCGATTTTTAATTTAAAGGCACCATTTTCAAGGACAGTGTAGAAACCGGGCGGCAATGTTTCCACATGCACGCTTCTAGGTACAACAATGTG
>CAZMYK010000054.1:0-12487 GCA_964570435.1 uncultured Saprospiraceae bacterium
TACCACCTCTAGCACTTGCTTTTGGGCAAGACCGAATTAGCAATGCCTTGACATCCTAATATGAACTTATGTAATCAAGAAGTCATTCTAAAGATATTTACGTGCATATTTGGAGATGCACACAGGGATTTGAACCTGGGTTTAGAAGTTACTTTAATATGCTTGTTAAATACTTTTTCTTAGCAATTAGCATAATGCCTTTTTGGGGTATTCTGTCGGCTCAAAGTGTTCCAGCAATCAACTACACCACAAAGGAAGGATTACCGAGCAATGAGTGTTACGATTTACTAGTTGATTCCTACAATAGGTTGTGGATCGCCACCGATAGGGGGGTAGCTATGTATGATGGCTACAAGTTCTCGAATTACACAAATCTTGATGGACTTTCAGACAACACTAATTTTGAGATATTCAAGAATCCACTTGATAGTTCCTTGTGGTTCGCCTCTTATGATGGAACAATTTCCATCTTCAAGGATGGTGCTTTTGCTCCTTGGAAAATGAATGATGAACTACTGAAGAAAAGCAAGGGGAAGTGGATAACTCATTTAGAATTCTGCAGAAGCGAAATATTTCTTTCGACCTACAAAGAGGGAGAATTCTACTTGCTTGCAGATTTGCAAAAAGAAACTGTTGAAAAAATAATTGTTGATTCAAAGAGCCTAGGCCATGATGGTAAAAATGACTTTGTAAAAGTCCATTTTTGCGAGAAGAACTTGCTTTTGAAAAGAAAGCTTGGTTTCGCGACTAACTATGTTCGTAATGCTCAAGATCAAATCTTGTATTCTACCATAGGCTCTAAACTTTATCACGGAGATCAAGATATGAATTTCCCAAATGCAGAAATTGATTTCTTGGAGATGATAGATCAAGATCAACTGCTAATTTGTTCGAAGGCAGGAATTGAGAAGTATGATCTGACCGATGAAAAGCTAGTAAAAGTATTCCCAGATGCAATTGCTTCATGTGTTGTAAAAGATCTTGAGTCAAACTATTGGGTCAGCACCCTAGACCAAGGAATCTTTAAGATACCTAATCTTGAGATGAAGTACTTTGACGCTAGCCATTTTGGTGGTAAAAAAATTGGAGGTTTCGGCCAAGCTGAAGACGGTAATTTATTTGTAGCAAACGTTAAGGCCGAACTTTTTGATGTAGAAGTAGAAAATGATGATGTTAGCGTTACAAGTATTACGCAAGACTTTTCATTTCTTAGTACTACCTCCTACCACCTGAAAGGGAAATGGGCAAGGTATCAACCTGGCCGCTTTGGATTTACATTGGAGGCCTTTTTACATTACCGCCTATCAGTAGCCGAGACTGGTCTAAGACTCCTTAACAAAGAAGGTTATGAGGTTTTTACTACAGAATCTGTTGCTACCTCAAGAATTACAGCCTTGTCGCAACTTGGAGAATCGATCATGGTGGGCACAATGAATGGACTTTTTACAATTCGTAAGGACTCGATTGGAACTGGCTTCATTATGGAAAAAGTAGGTGAGATTAAGGAACGAGTTTCAGATATGCAAGTCTTAGATGACGAAAGAGTAGCTATTTCTACGATGGAGGGGGGACTCTTGGTGTACCAAGCTCATTCACATGTGGTGCATTCTCTTGGAGGTAGTAAAAATGATCATGTGCCCAGTAACATAGTGAATACCCTCTATTGCGAAAATGAGAACGTCTGGTGGCTCGGAACAAATCAGGGGTTGAATAGATTTGATGTCGAGAAAACTGATACTTCCTATGAAATTAGGGAAGTGAAATCCTATTCCATCGATGATGGGCTTGCTTCCAACTTTGTCACTGATATAATTCATCACCAAGAGGAACTTTGGGTGGCCTTCGACGATGGAATACAATCTATTAATCTTAGCCAGATTAACAGGATGGGTTATACCCCACAAATAATTGGAATCGAGCTGATTATTATCAAGGATGAAAAGACAATTACAGACGGAGACAGGCTAGGATTTGACGAAAATAGTCTAGAACTCAGATTCACTGGCATCCTCCATGATAAGCCACTAGGTCGTTCATTCTACAGGCATCGATTAGTTCGAAATTCAGTGGCACAAGCGTGGCATGAGACTAATAATCAAACTGTTAGATTCACCAACCTTATGCATGGAGATTATCAAATTGAACTGCAAGCCATGGGTAGAGATGGATCCTATTCCAAGTCCTATATCAAAAGATTCAACATTCGGAAGCATTTTACTTCAACGATTTGGTTTTGGTCGATAGTTGCTATAGGTAGCCTTATTTTGCTGTTCATCTTATACCGGTTTAGGGTGCGAAAACTCGAACGAGATAAGACCATAAGCCAAATTTCATTTAAACTAAAGAATGCAGAGTTAGATGCTTTGAGAGCACAAATGAATCCTCACTTCATATTTAATGCCATGAATAGCATTCAGAATTTCATATTTCAAAAGGATGTTGAAAAAGCCAACTATTACTTGAATAAGTTTGCCATGCTAGTCAGAAAGAGTTTAGAGTATTCAGGAAAAAATTACATTTCCCTGGAAGAAGAATTGGAATTCTTAGATCGCTATGTTGAGCTTGAGCAAATGAGATTCGAAGGTGGCTTTTCATTTACAAGTACTATTGATAAGGCCCTTCTGGAAGAAGAAATCCTGATACCTCCTATGATTATTCAGCCAATAGTTGAAAATTCAATAAAGCACGGATTTAAGAATATAGACTACCAGGGATCCATTGAAGTAGAAGCAAAATTACATGAAGAAGACAGCACAATTGAAATAGCAGTGGAGGACAATGGGTCGAATTACTTATCAAATCATGAGCAAAAAAAAGAAAAATCATTTGGTCTTAACTTAATAGAAAGAAGACTGGGACTACTGTTTCCCGGTGATCTACCTAGAATCAAGCACGGACCTATGATGAGCAAACCAGGCTACAGTACCAGTATCTTTATTCCAATTACAGATGAAGCATAGCGCAGTTATTATAGAAGATGAGAAGAATAGCAGGGACTTACTGTCACTCTTACTAAGGGATTACTGTCCAACGTTAGAGCTTGTAGGAACAGCAGCTGGTGTACAAGATGGCATTAAATTGATAGAAAACTTACGTCCCGAGATAGTCTTCTTAGATATTGAAATGAAGGGAGGAACAGGTTTCGACATCTTAGAAGCGGTATCTGCTCTTTCTTTTGCACTAATATTTGTGACGGGCTACGACAACTACGCAATTAAGGCATTTCGCTTTGCCGCAGTCGACTACTTAATGAAACCAGTTTCAATTGAAGAACTAAAAAATACGGTCGATCGCATCACGACAAGTACTGATTACATTCAAAATCGCTTAGGATTTGTCAAACAACTGATGGACAATGAGGCTCCCAATAAACTGATTATTAGGAGCCTTGAAAAAAGTCACTTAATACTTTTTGATGCCCTTGTATATCTAACTTCAGATGGGAATTATACTAAATTCTACTTGAATGATGATGCGCCGAAGTTATCCTCATATCCTATTAAATATTACGAGGACTTATTGCCCGACCACCTCTTCTACCGGATCCACAAGTCACATATAATCAATCTAGAATATGTTCTGAACTTTGATGGCGGAAGAGGAGGCTTTGCACATCTAAAAACTGATGTGAAACTACCCATAGCAGCTAGGAGAAAGTCCGACTTCAAAAGGTCCATCAAGAGGTTTTTGGCTAGCTGAAGTTTCTAATAGCTGTGTACAAATTTCATCACATTTAAGCTTGAATTTGCTTCTTCTATAAGCAGGTAGTAGGTTGATTTTGGTAGCTTGAAGATGGATGGTATTGATATTACTGACTGATCAGAATCTAAGGTTTGCTCCCTAATCAGATTTCCTATGCTATCAAATATGTAGACCTTTGTGATATTCTTTCTTTGCTTATTTAAGATGGAAATTGCACTTGAGGAGTAAGTAACCTCAAACTTTGACTTGGCAGAAATGGTATTTTGCGTTTTGCTGGCGTCGACCATGTTCAGGCATAGATTGTCTAAATAGATCTTGCTGCTATTTGGTTTAGCTCGCTCAATAAACAGTCTTAAAGTAACGTCCTCAGTGGTGCTGGCAATCTCTGAAAAGTCTAATGCTACTGATTTCATGATTGGAGAATTAGCTACTTTGAAAGGTAAATGGACTTCATGGTTCTGTCCAACTACTTCGATTTGAAGTATTTCTTGAGTGCCGTGAAGTGTCTCGGCTCTAACGTCAAATGCAAGAACGTAGCTGTTGCTCCAATCAAAATCTTTGATCGCAATTTCAAGACCTTCCAATGAGAATATGCTTTGAAGGTCAAAGACCGCCGCTGCTTCTGTTCTGCTGTAGTAGAAAGGTTCTACACCAATGTCTCCAACTGTTCCTGAAATCAGACCTTGCATCAAGATGTCAAGCAGATTGCTGTCTTGTATGCTCGACCAAATATTCGCATTGTGGGGAATGAACTCATCATAGAAGAAGTATTGCGACGTGTCTTTCGGGTCTTCCCAATAACTTGTTCCAACAGACCAAAGGTTGAAATCCTCTTTGAGAATTTCTTGTGCTTGTAACTCTTGAACGAGACAAATTAGCAGAATTGCGATCACATAAATTTTCGACTTTCTCATATTATTTTTTTTACCGTTAGAGTCACAAACTAAAACTCAATTGAGCTAGATTTTGCAAATATTGGTCACTACAAGGACCGGTGTGTGTCTTTTTTGTATTACTGAGGAATTACAAATTACCTGCGATCTACGCTCATACAATGATCAGTCACCTTAATACAAAAAGTGTCAGGAGTAGGTAATTTGCTGTCTTTTGAGTTGGTTCTTTAGCAGAAGAAAATAGCAACTAATCTCATGCCTCCATTTTGTAAGTCCCTAGTCCTCTTGCTTTTCCTTAGTCTCCTATCTTCTAGACTACAAGGTCAAGCAGGAGGACATTTATTTCAGGTGCTAGATGCTAATCACAATGCAGTCGAATATGCTACCGTAGTAACATTTAGCGCCGATAATGGAGCAATCTTGGAAACTGCTGTCAGTGATTCTTTAGGATTCTTTAAGCTTAACCTTAATGAATCTCCCATGATGGAAGTCCTTGTATCTCATATTAACTACCAGGATAGGCGAATTCTTGTGTCTTCGGATAGTCTGCGCAGTCCATATGTGGTTTCATTAGTGAGCACTTCTATTAATTTGGATGAGGTTGTTCTGAAGGCAAGTAGGAAGGTAGTTACTTTTTCGCAGGGACAACTTATCTTTAATGTGAGGGAAAGCCGGTTTAAGAGTGGCTATGATGCGCTAGAATTGCTAGAAAGAACTCCTTTAATTTCGCAAGATCGAGGCAGGGGGATCAGCCTACTTGGGCAACCGGCAATTATTCAGATCAATGGTCAAGTTCAAAGCATTACGGGAGAAGACCTGATGGATTATTTGGAATCGATATCCTCGGATAGGATACTAAAAGTGGAGGTCGATGCCATGGCTGGTTCTGAGGTAAGTGCTGAAACTTCTGGTGGGATTGTGAATATTGTTGTGAGGGAAGATAGGGTTGGCTTTTTCTCAACTTCGAGGTTGGACCAAATTATTAGATCTCTCGATCATGGCAGAAGTCTTGGTAGGTATGCATTTGATGTAGGTAACTCATCCTGGAATTTAAATGGTGCTGCTTCTTTGCAACGCAATTCCATCTCTGAAAGGACGCGATCAAGTATCGATTATGCAGACAAGTCCGAACTACTGAATGAAATCGGCGCAAGTCAAGATATTCAAAGTAGACAGAATTACAGATTCGGGATAACGAATACCAGTGGCCGAAATATCACACTTGCCTTGAATTCGAACGTGATTATTTCTAGCGCTAAGTCGGAAAAGAACAATGAAATTTTGCTTTCCCGAGACGCTACAGGGCTCGAACAAGGACGGGCCATTCTCAATAGGAAGCAAAACTATATACAGACGAGATGGTCCGCAACTTGCAATTATGTGATAGACAGCAGTCAAAGTTACTTACGATTTTTTTCAGAGTATATATCGCGGAAAGCTGGTTCTCATTCTAAGGCAGGCTCTGTCTATGAAAACAATATATTTGATGACAGCGAGGAAAGGTTCCAAACAAGTAATAGCACAAGCCTGATAACACTACAAGCTGATCTGAAAAAGAAACTTGGTGCTAGAGCAATCTTGACTGCAGGCCTTCGATCTGATTTGACTGAAAGAAATAACGATTTGAAGATTGAAGCCTTAGAAGGCGGATCTTGGTCAGAAAGTGACGGAAGCAATTCATTTCTTTACAGCGAGGATATTATCGCTGGATACCTTGGGTTTTCGCAGAATTATCAAAACTTTAATTTGAAAGCAGGCATTAGAGCGGAAGCCACTTTCCTCACTCGAATTGAGTTTATTGAGCAAGCCGATACGAAACAAAGATACTTTCAATTTTTTCCATATTTAAACCTTAGCAGGACCTATGAAACGCTTGGGCAGGTCGTTTTTGCTTACAACCGGCAGTTGCGAAGGCCATCCTTCAGGTACATCAGTAACTACAGAATCAAATTAAACGACTTTAGATATGAATTAGGGAACCCTATGCTGGCACCTGAAATCCTCAACAAATTACAGGTGCGTCTCAACCGTGAACATCAAGCAATTCTAGCATATGCAAATATTACCACTCGGGCCATAAATGGAATCTACTTTCTTGAAGATAGGTCTACCTTTTATCAACGAGTAAATCGAGGTACACAATCTGAGTTTGGTCTGTCTTACAATATCTTTGGCAACCTTAACAAGTGGCTCTTCGCAAAGTCAGACGTAAGGATATTCAGAAGAAGCTTCACAGATCAAGACGCCCTTGTAAAATTCAAGCGCACAACTTTGTCTATACGACTAAATCTTAACTTGGATCTAAGTCCAAGGAATACCCTATTTATCCAGACTAGATATAGATCTCGATATGAGGACGCCTTCTACGTATCGCTTCCATACTATTTTCTAAATGTCACCTTCGAAAGAAGATTCCTTAACAATAAGCTCAAACTGAGGCTTCAAATAAATGATGTCTTCAACACTTTGGTGTACAAGAATGTGAGACCTTTTGAGACTTTTACCAGCAGACTTGAAACCTACCCGCAATCGCAATATTTGAGATTGCTTTTGAATTATAGGTTCAAAACCAAGAAAAACATACTAAGAAGGATTAACCTTAAGAACGAAATTGAAAGAAGATTTTAATCATATAGTAAATGAAGAAGTTAAAGCATCTTATCCTCTTAAGCTTATTTGTGGGCTGCGCCTCCTCTTGCGAAAAGAAGCCAAAAGCTAGCGAGGAATTGATAGACCTGAGGCAGCTCACGTATGTGTCAGGTTTAGATTTTGTGGGTCTAGATGGAGGACCCCTAGCTTTGGGTGGATGGCGCAGGGCAAATCATCGCTCTCCAAAAACAGAAATTTTTCCCTGTCCTGCCATCGATGAAGTCTTTGTAACAAGTAGCGCTGCGATTTCAAAAATGTGGATTGTGAGAGGTATTTGTGCCAAGGATTCGATTTTTGAAAATTTTGAAGCGATAATTGATACAATATCATACAATGAAGGTGAAATAGAAGAAGTGAGTTTAAGAGAGGTCGAAGACCTTCCTTCACTTCAGACTTTTAAAGTTAACATCAGTGATCTTGAGAATGGCTTATACAGAGTTTTTTGGATTTTGGATGACGATGAAATCGAATGGCAAAACTTGTACAAAGGGAATGATCTAGACCTTCAAGTAATCGTTGACGACTTGGACAGTCTATGTAGGTGACTTAGTCAAAAAGGAAAGCGCTTACTTGCGACGCTTATACAATGCTTGCCAACTAATGTCCATGCTTCTACCTAGCCTTTTAGCCATCTAGTTTTGAATTTTCATATTGTGATAACATCAATACAATGTAAGTGAATTCAGCATTTTTTAGCTCTTTAATGGTCCTCGCGATATTTTGTTTAAGCATCTTCCAAATGAGAAGTCAAATTGCTTTCTGGCAAGATGATTTTGAGTCTTTAGATCCAAATTTGGGCGGAGGACAAAGAATCTACAGCCAGGGTGGAACCGAGGGAAGTTCTCCATCTATATGCGGTTCAAGTGATTACTTCTTTAGAACAGATTGTAATCCTGGAGACGGTCCGGATTGTCAGGGTGTTTCAATAAGATTTGCGGGGACCCAAGGAGATTATATGTGGAGGGGGGAGGACTTAGACGGTTGCATTCAAGATCCGGATTATATTTCCTTTACAGACATTGATGTTAGTGGCAGAAACATGATCCTATTTTCTGCCCTTTTTGCATGTGACGATGACCCGAATGAGTGGGAGGGTGTGAATGCTGCAGATGGCCACCCTGACTATCTAAGAGTTCTTTATGAGTTTGACAAGAATGGACAAATAGAGGAGGGCTTGATATTTAGGAGCGATGCAAGCGACAACGCAAATAGTGGCGACAACCGTGGACGTTTTCGTGTCGATACGGATGCAGATGGATTTGGAGATGGTCCCACTGCCATGGGCGAGGTATTTCAAGAGTTCTCATTTCACCTTGCAGCTGCCGGTTATAGTCAAGTAGATCTTAAGATCGAAGCATATGTGAATGGGGGAGGTGAGGAATTCGCAATAGACCTTGTCACCCTTTCAGAATTGGAAGTTGTACCTGTGGAATTTACTGGCATAGATCTAACAAGACATTCAGAAGGAATTTCGAAACTGACGTTTACTACTGCCAATGAAATTGATTGTGAAAAGTATATTGTACAAGTTGGAGACAAGACTGGCTCCTGGGATCAAGTAGGGGAGCTAGGATGCTCGGCAGCAGGGAAATATGAGTATCTAATAGGCAATGCTGACCTCGATGGGAGGAGTCTACTTAGGGTACAGCAAGTAGACTTATCAGGATTACAAACTTATTCGCCAACTATACAGATTCACCTCTTAGATCCTACCATCCTGCAATGCGAAGTGGGAATTGATTTTTTCTCCATACAGTCACCGACAAATGTCAAAGCACATCTCCAGTTGTTTTCTCTTGATGGAATACTGAGAGCTGATCGGAAAGTTGAAGTCGCACAAGGGCGCAATCAATATGTGTTGGCTGATGAGCTCCCTTCGGGGATCTTTATTCTTGCCATAAAAACCGTTGGAAGCTCACATACAATTGTTCGGAAAATATACAAAAATTGAAATTATGATAAAATATGTTCTTTTACTTGCGGTAACATTATTCCTCATGCCTAATTCTGGACTAGCAAGCAATTTGATTATTGTCAATCAAGATTATCGACAGGCGCAAGAGATTGCCGAAAGTGAAGAGAAGCTAATACTTCTTGATGTCTACGCCGAGTGGTGTGGTCCATGTAAGAAATTTGAGAAAATTGTTGAAACCCACCCTTCTTTTGCAGACTCAATCGCAAAAAACTTTGTTTTGCTCCGATATGATGGTGAAAAGGACAATCACTTGCTTGCCCAAAAACACCACATCCGGTCATTTCCCACCTTTATCATTTTGAATTCTGAGGGTAGGGTGGTCGCCAAACAATATGGTAGATTTAAAGGTGAATCGTCTATTGATTCCTACCTCGATTTCCTTAAAAAAAGCAAATCTAATTACGACGAAGGCGTATTTATTGAAGGCGTAAGTACTGTGGTGGACTTAAAGTTTCCGACCTACTACAAAGAATATATTAATCGGCAAAGTAGGAAGTACAAGGAAGCAAATATGCAGTACTGGTCTAAGAAAACGAAGGTAGAGTCTGAACTTGACTTTATTTTACTCTTGTACTTTGGTGCACCTGAGGTGATCAACAAGTACTATACGGAGAACTATGGTGAATTTAGAAGTCTCTATGGTGTTGAAGATGCTTCGAGGGTCCTTATTGACATATTTGAGGGTCCTTTAGAAGACGCAGTAGAACAAGAAGACATGGAGCTTCTTAACGAGATCAAGAAAGAATGTAGGTCGATATGCGGAGAAGAGGCGGATGAAAGTATCTTGTACTACGAACTAGAACTACTGTATAAAAAAGAAGACTGGGCTCAACTTGTGACCTTCGTCGAAGGAAAATTACGGAATGAAGGAATTGACGACTTTTATGTAAATGTGGCGTCTTGGAAGATTTATGAGAATTGCGACGATGAGAGGATTCTTAGCAAAGCAGCGGAAATAATGAAGTCCGTCGTAGTAAGGTCGCCGAACTATGCTGAACTAGACACCTACGCTTGGCTTCTGCAAAAATTGGACAGGGTCGAGGAGGCACAAGAGGTTGCAAGTAAGGCTATCGAACAGGGGCTCAAGGAAGGTCAAGACGTAAGTTCAACAAAGGAGATTTTCAAGCTTAAATAATGAGTAGGAGTGGCAAGATTGCCTTTTTTTTCATGGGCTTGACGCTTTTTTCAAGTTCTATCCTCTTTGCTTTGATTTACCTATGTGGAAGTTTGTACTGTGGCAATGGTTTACTTGTCCTGGCGCTGATGTGGTGCCCTGGCTTGTGCGCTTTGGTGACCTACAAGTTGTTTTCACAATCCACATTAGCCTTAGGTTTCAAGCAAGCTTCCTTAGCTAGTCTCAAGCAAGGGTATTTGATACCTCTGCTTTATGTAGGTCTTGCATATGGTATTCTTTGGCTATTCCGTCTTGGTGGTTTTCCCAATGATGAATATATTTCTGCTCTACAGAGCTCGATTGATATTCCATTTTTTTCAGGAAGCACGCAGACCTTTCTCTCTCTAATCTTGATAGCTACATTTGGAGTCCTCAAGGCCTGCTTATATGCTCTAGGAGAAGAGATTGGGTGGCGCGGATTGCTGACTTCTGAACTGATTAAGAACTTTGATCTCAAGACAACTTGTCTCATTGTCGGAGCACTTTGGGGACTGTGGCACGTACCTATCATTCTTATTTCAGAATACACATCCGAAGCTCCATTGTGGTATTCTATTAGCTGTTTTATGGCACTAGCGATGCTTCTGACGTTCATATATGTACCTCTACGGCTGAATTCAAATAGCATTTGGCCTGTTGTCTTACTGCATGCAAGTCACAATGTCTTTGTCCAGCAGATTTTCACCCCTTTGACAAAGCTTAAATCCCACACCGCATTTTTTTATGATGAATTTGGTATTCTCTTGGTTTTGAGTGTGCTGGCAGTCATAATTGTTCTAAAGTTTACAACATCCACCTTAGACCTACGAAGAAGGATCTAGGTTGCGCGGGTCCATAAACGAAGTTGCTGTCCCTGTTTTTTCCGATATCAAAGTTGGATTGGTAACTATTGAATAGATTTTTTACTCCGCCATAGACCTCCAGTTTCGTATGCTTCGAAAGATCGAAGGTGTAGGCGATTTTTGAACTTAATTCCGAGAAACTTGGAGATTGGAACATTTCGTCAGTTGCTTGATTAGGAGCACCAGCAAAGTGAGGAACAATCATCGATCCTGTGTACACATAGTTCACATTAGCATTGAACCGCTGGTTAGGTGTAAAGGACAGATTTACGAAGCCATAATTGTTCGGGGTTCTGATAAAATCTCTACTTCCTTCCAATTCATCTATGTAGTCGACGACATTATCAAAGCGGCTTCTCTGAAAAGTGAAACCCGTTTCTACTTGGATTTTTCTGTCGTAGTTGGCTCGAACTTCGGCTGTCGCCCCCTGTACGGTGGCACCCTGGGTATTTGTCTTAAGAAAGACCTCACCAAATTCATCTTCTCCGATGGGATCAAGGACAAAGGCGCCATTTAATCTCGTGTGAAAGCCTTCTACAGTGAAACCTGCAATCCAATCCTCTGCTGGACGGTCATAATTTAGGGAAATGTTATAGCTCTCGGATCTTTCCTCCTTAAGCAGTGGATCTAATTGGACGCGAGAAATACCACCTCCTGAAAATGCAATGTGTAAGTCAGTATCAAAAGCCTGAGGAGCTCGAAAGCCAGTTCCATAGCTTGCTCTGAGTTGCATGAAATCCATCAACTTATACAATAAAGAAAGTCTTGGACTATAGACCAATCTATTTACCAAATTGTGTTGGTCGATTCGCACACCGGAAAGAAGATTAAGTTTTGGACTGATTTCCCAATCACTTTGAAGGAAGACACCCAAATCGGTGGTTTGCTGGTCTACCAAGTAATTATATGCATTTATTTCGTCAAAGGTATCATCCAAGAGGTATTCTAGCCCTATCGTTATCACATTCGAACCACTAAGGAAGTTCTTCCAATCATAGTTGTACTGCATTCCACCTTGGAAGGTTTGGGTGAGCGACTCTCCATATGGCGGATTTGCTAAATGTGAAGTGATCTCCACATCAGAGTCCGGAAAGACCCCTGTATAGTGGTCCCTTTCAGTTTGCTGCCAGGCAGCATAAGTAATTAGGTTTGAATTGGCAAAATTTACCTGATAATCCGCGCTTGCCATCCATACCTTATGTGTTCGTTCTTCAGATTGCAAAGCCAAATGTGCTGGCTTGTCTACCATTTC
>CAZMYK010000055.1:0-12384 GCA_964570435.1 uncultured Saprospiraceae bacterium
AGACACAGGAAGGAAAACCATAGAGGAGTGACTTGCTTTCTATTATTCAAATATCTAACAAGGTAGAATAAGCCTATAATCAGAAAAAATCCTGCATATATATGTATCAATGCAGTGACTTTTAGGGGTTGTTCTATGCTCGAAATTACATCTGCAAGTACAATTCCATAGTAGCGCATCGATCCGTTCGAATGAAAATTCGAAAACTGAAGCCTTACTTCATGCTCTCCTTCTGCCAGGTCTGCAGGGGATAGAGGAAATACGCTCTGGATTTTTCCAGGGACCTCTGTTGCTTGGTCCTTCCCAAGTTGACCACTATTGCCAAGTAGGACTCCATCCCAATATACCTCATAAGAGGCAAGTAAGGAGACTCCCAGACCATAGAAGACACGCTCATCCAAGGTCTCGTTGATCTTAATACTTGCCTTAAGCCAGTACACTCCTTCATCTTGTGGGAAATCTTTGGTCCATGTTTCTCCATCATCAATACTAAATTCCCATAAGTCCCTTTCTGAAAAGATGATCGGTTCAGCACTTTGACCAGTGCAAAGGGTAGGCAATAGAAATAGAATCACAATCATGGATAATCTCATATCACAAATATAGTCTTGTCATTAATTCTAATGAAGTCGATGACCATATCAGGTGAGCAGTACGCAAGCTTGAACCCAAAATATTGACTCTAATAACTGTAGCTGGTACCAAAAACTCACTTTTTATGTCCATCCACCCAAAAAACTGACTCAAATAACTAGGATTAAGCAACTTTCACTTCCAAAATCTACTAAAAATGAGAATTCTCGCCTTGGTCCTCTGTCTTCTTACCAATAATTTAAATAGTCAGATTAATCCCCACTTAATGAAGGCCATGAAGAATAATGATACAATGGCTGTAAAGCGCCTCGTCAACAGCGGAATTGATATTAATGGCAAAGATGAAAATGGTGCCAACTTACTGATGCACGCTATGAAAGATCACAACGTTCTTCTTTACGAATGGACCACCTTTCTTCATAGACTTGGTGCGAGCAATGTAGAAAAAGCCCATGTTAATAGAGGGTCTCAGTACCTGGGTAGCCTTCTTGCCTTTGCAAGCCACGATTTTAACCTAGATGTTCTTAAATATCTAGTAGATACCATGAAATGTGACCCTAATAAAAGAGAGTACAATCCCAAAAGCAAAGAAAACTCTGGTTGGACAGCAATAGAATATGCCACTTACTATGGTTCAAGAAATAACTATGAATATCTTATTTCCAAAGGAGCAGACCCAAATTCTCCCTACAGTATTGCCCTATGTCTAAGTATCTCTGAGGGGCGTTGGGGGATTTTCAAAGATCTAATTGGCAGGAAGGTCTTCTTAGATGGCTTGGACTATGAATCAAGTGGAAACAATGGCCCGATACACAAAGCAATTGGGCAAGATGTCAAGTATTTAATCACCTTAGTAGAGGCCGGTGCAAACATCAATCTTACCAATGGCCGAGAACGAACTGCCCTAGAGCTGGCAGTAGCGAGAAAGAACTGGAAGAGCGTCTACTATCTTCGATCTAAGAAGGCATCCTTAAAGGGCATAGACATAAGCAAACTAAATGAAGATCAAAGGGCCAGTATTGGGCCGGACTATGAGGACTTCTTTTTAAAAAAAATGTTAGAGCTCCCAGAAAAAGCAAGTAAGAGAGATTGGTTATCCTCTTACTATATAAGCGACCAACTACGAAAATTAGGAAAAACTAAAGCCAGCAACGATCTTAGGCTTAGTCTCGAAGAGTTTGGCACCAAGTACATCGAAGAAGACTTTGCAGAGCAAGACTCTAATCGCTTTCTCATTGCTACACACTTTGTGGAAACCAAGAATGTAGAAAAAGCTATTAACGCTCTTGCCTTATATGTTGATAAAGAAAGTGACGTCTTCGAAAACCCTAACTATCAGCGTGCCTTAGAGCTCCTGGTAGAACTTGACAAAGTTAATCAGGCAGCGAGAAAGAAAACTTTGGATTCATACTTAAGCCTGATTGAAGCAAGGAAGGACCAATTAACAGAGGAAGCAAATTCGGTCACCTTCAAGCTTGACTCTACTGCAGATAATACGTTGGAAGTAGAAAAAATACTACGTCTACTCGATGAAAAAACACGAATCTCATTTGTCAAGGAGAAAGGTCTCAAGCTCGAAGCTCAAGCCAATGTAAAGTATGAAGCTGGCGAATACTGGTTGGAAGTTTGGGGCAAACTTGGCTTTGGAGGGCCATATCAGGTAGAAGAATTTGATCAAATCGCAGACCAATTACTTAGTCAACTTAAGTATAACAACTGGAGCATCACTCTTCGTTCAAGATCAGAGAAGGTAGGGAATTCGAGGCTTTACTACAAACTAGATAAGGAGCGCTATAAGATCTAATACCCACTCACATAACACATACTAGAAAGCAATATGCAAAATACTGCACTTGCCACCTACTTTTCCTTCTTTCTTCGGTAGAACAGCGGTTCACCACAAGCACTGAGCAATACACAAGCATGTCCTTGTAATCTGATAGAATTCCTTCCATATTGTGGCTATGATCACAAATTATAAGAAAACAGTTCAGTTAATAGTCCTGGCAAATGTGATTCACTTATTAGGTCTACCTGATTAATGTGAACACTTGCAGGATCAATTTCTGCGCTTTCAATTGATTAACAAGAAGCTGAATTTAGAAATGAAAAAAATAGTAATAATGAACATAGAAAATACACTTTTACCCGCTGACCTTAGAAAAACCATCACCAACTTTAAGGCAATTCTCGTCATTTTGATAGCATTGACCTTAAATCATGTTGGCATTGCTCAAGAAGGAAGCCTAATGGTTGAAGCATACGACTTTATCAACCAAGAGGGCGATACTACAGCTGCAGAAATGGGCACCTTCACAGTTCCTGAAAAAAGGTCTAACCCTAGCGCAAAAACTCTTGAGCTAAAGTTTGTGAGGTTCAAAAGCACATCAGACAAGCCAGGCTATCCTATTATATACCTAGCAGGTGGGCCCGGTGGATCTGGAATCAACACTGCTCGGGGAAGTCGCTTCGATCTATTTATGAAGATGAGAGAAATCGGAGATGTAATAGCCTTCGATCAACGGGGAACAGGAATTTCTGATGGCCTACCTGAGTATCCCGGATTCTACCTTCTTGACTTAGATAAGCCACTGACCTATGAAAACTCTAGAGAGACAATTGCCTCCGGAGCAACAAAAATGGAGGCCTTCTTCACAAAACAAGGTCACGATCTTAGTGCCTACAATTCGAATGAAAGTGCTGATGACATCAACGACCTTAGAAAGGCACTTGGAGTTGAAAAAGTTAATATCTGGGGCATCAGCTATGGCTCTCATCTGGCATTGACCACCTTAAAGCGACATGAAGAAAAGGTGAATAAGATGATTATTGCAGGCGTGGAAGGATATGACCATACTGTCAAACTGCCCTCGGATCAGCAAGAACTACTGGAAAAGATAGACCAACTTCTTAAGGATAATCCTAAAACGAAGGAAGCCTATCCTGACTTCCTTGGAGACATCGATCGATTGTTAAAAAAGGTAGAAAAGAATCCTGTAACGGCTACTACCATAAACCCATTGACAGGAGAAAAGGTAGACATCGTCCTAGGAAAACTAGACCACCAAATCTTGCTTTCATGGTACTTGGGAGGCCCAGATAATTTTAAAGACATGCCCCTAGATGTTCAGCAAATGCTTGCAGGTGACTACGCAACCAATGAACAGTTTTTGTTCTACATTCGAGCTGGCCAACTTAGGGGAATGAGCAAGGGGATGGATATTGCTTCAGGTATTTCCCCGCAACGTAGAGAGAGAATTGAGAAAGAATGCGAGACAACACTCCTTGCAGATGCAATTAACTTTCCCTACTTAGTTGAGTATGATGCCTTGTCCCACTTAGACCTAGGACAAGAATTTCGGACCCCATTTTCCACAAAAGTTCCGGTATTCTGTATCAGCGGAACGCTTGATGGGAGGACTGCAGAAAAGAATGCGGACTTCACACTTAAGACATTAGAAAATGGCCACCACCTAGTCATTGAAGGGGCTGGGCATAGTGACCCACTCTTCATTTCATCACCGAAGATTGCGGACTATATGCTTGACTTTATGAAGGGCAAAGATATTGGCAATCCCAAAATTAAATTACCACCAGTTGAATTTAAGCTGCCCGCTAAGTAAAAAATTCAGCCTTGATCGCCTTGTATCGGGTTCGTCCGATAGGCAAAACGAGGTCATTATCCAAGAGGAGGTCATACTTGCTTCCCACTTGGATAATGATCTTCTTCGCTCGCTTCATATCAACGAGGTAGGACTTATGGATCCTAGCGAAATTTTCGGGAAGTATCCGCTCTAGTTGGTCCAGCGTCTTATTAGAAAGTTCTTTGCGTTCCTGGTCAATGTATACTTCGCTATAAATGTTTGCTCCCTTAAAGTAAATGATGTCTTGGGTGGGGATAATCTTCAACTCTCCTTGTTTCTTAATGACAAGAGACTTTAACTGTGTAGTTTTCTCTTCTAGTCGATCTATCGCTTTTTTCAGCCTTGCCTTGTCAAAGGGCTTAGGTACGAAATCCACCACACCATATTCGAAGGCCGTTATGGCCTTGTCACGATAGGCCGAGACAATAATGGTGTCAAAGGCCTCAGAAATCACAGACCTCAATACATCAAATCCATCGCTTCCACTTAAGTTCAAGTCCAAAAAAAGAAGGTCTATTTCATGATGTTGAATATAGTCCAGTGCCCCTTCGATATGCTCACGATGGTTCAAGGATTTGACCCTGTCACCCAAGATTTCCTTCACCAACCTCTGAATTCGATTGGCAATACTTCTTTCGTCTTCTACGACCAGAATTCTCATATCATTAGATTGTCTACTTCCTTCTTCCAACGCGCAAAATACTCCTCATAACTATATTTACTTGATCTATGCCTTAATGTTTTGAAAAAGAGGTTTGATTTTGCTTGAAATCCAGCCTTGTAGATCTGTCTACCCTTAGAAGAGATGATCCTTAACTCGTTTTCTATAACCTTAATGCAATCGCTTGTTGATGATATCGGAATGGACCAAATGTACGTTGCGTGAGAATTCATTAGTTCCCATATATAGTGAGTCATTTCTTCTCCTCTGAAGATAAAAACAAAACCAAATTGTGGTACAAGGGTCATCAAAAGACGTTCTCCCTTTTCATGAATGACCTCACTAAGGTACCTAAGTTGCATTCTATTTCGAACTCCTTCCTTTTCAAGTATATGAAAGAGCATATCTCTTTCGAAAATATCGATATTCCCAAAAGCTTGATCTCCGTAGCTTGCCATGGCCTCTTCGAAAGTAAACAATTGCTGGTCAGGTGGAGCAAATTTAGGTTTCCGAGATACCCATTCATCAAGCTTCCGTATTTTCAGAATTCCGACTGAATCTCTTGTGATTTTTTTAAGATCCGTAGACCTGATGGAAGTAATTTTGTGCTCAGTACTAGTGCTTTCTATCACCATATCTACATCAATGGTCTTTTTTCCCAATATCCTAGCAAAGTAGAACTTTACATATTCGTATTGAGGAAGACTTTCAAGATGTGTGATCTTAATTTCAGTAAGTGGCCTTCTCCACTTAAAATCCCTTTGAAAAGTAATAAATCCCATTCCAAAAGTAATCTTTGCCAAGGGCACACGAAAAGACAACTTGCTAACATGCGATTCCTCTAGTGGAACACTCGCATCTAGCAGAAAAGGCTTTAGTTTTTTCTTTTGGTAAACAGACAAAACTTCTTGCAATTGCTTCCATTCGAAGGGCTCAAACTCAACAAATTTTATGGGATACTTGGGTGTCTGCAAAGAAAATCTTTCGTACCTCTTGCTTTGATAATCTATGACTCTTACTATTAACCTTCCTTCGTCCTTCGTGAATGAAATCATTTCTACCTCCCAGTAAATATCGCGTGTGTCCGAAAATCGCAGCAGCTCAAATGGAATATTACTACATTTTAGAGGAATATGCTCTTGATCACTAAAGCTGACCTCGTAATTGTTGATGCGAATGATGATCGATTTCACAGATTAAAAGTACTGATATTAGATGAGCATGTAGAAACACAAGCATCGTGAAAAGATATTCACTCGTGCTCAAGGGGTCCTATATCAGGACTTCCATTTATGGAACTGCCTTGAAAATCAGAAGAAATTTCATGCGACCAGCCCATGTCGATGCACATAGACCCCAGTTCTAACTCAAAATCTTCATTCTCGAGATCTACAAAAAGAGGATCCACATTGAGATTATCTCTAATCGTATAACCATTTGTTCCAGTTCTACTTTCAAAGTCTTGCCACATGATTTCCTTGCCATGCCATTGCACCCTTGACTCTGAATTCTCATTAAATACCAAGTTGTTTGTTATTTTGATGCTATAGGCTTCTTCTTCTACCTCAAGTGCATGGCCAATATTGTACATGATATTGTTTCTGATTTCAATATCAGATACGTCATTATTGGCTTCATTCTTTGGATTCAAAATGACTACTGCTGTGCCATTTGGAAAATCATAGAAGAGATTATTATATAGCCTATTACTGTGACAGACTAGGTCTTTTCTCCCAGGATTTCCAAAGATGTTGGTGAAAATATGGAAGTCAATACCCCAAGGTTGTTCAGAGGAAGTACTTGTTTTGATACCGGAGAAGATGTTATATGCGGCAAGGTTACTATCTCCATGGAGATGGCTGCTAACGGATTGCTTTAGAATAAGGTTTCCAAAGAAAACATTATTTGAAGCGAGACCTTCACCTCCCGATATATCCAAGGCCCTCATGTAGTCTATGTCCCTGCAATCGAAGAGGTTAGAAACTACAAAGTTGGAATTGTTTTTTTCAAATGTTTCAATTTGCTTAATAGAAACTGAAGAATGTGCCCACGCTCTAAATTCATTGTTCTCTATCTTCCATTCCGATGCCCCGTCAATCAGTCTAACAGCATCTGTGCTTTGAAGATCACCAGTATTTCCTCGCCTCCCACTATCAAAGAAGCAATGTTCAATCCTACCGAAGTTGGAGCCCTCACCATCCGAGTACTCTGACGTGGCCACGATACCTGCATGAGCATCCAATCCAATTCGACAACCTTGGATCTGAAAATGATTGGAGTTAGAAAGTAATATTGACTGATCCTTCCCCCCTCTAATCGAAAGATTCTGTATTACTACATGCTCGGAGCTAAAGAATGAAAAAACAGTTTCCTGCTTGGAAATCACAATCGGAAGGTGTCCTGGACCGTAGGAAGATATGACAATGGGGCTCTTACTTGTCCCACTTAATTCGAGCATGAATTGACCTTCATGGCAAACCCCACTTTTGAATAAGATCTGGTCTCCAGGATTTATACTTTCTAGGCTTAAATCCAAAAGCGAAGTGATCGGACTTGCTTCTGTCATACCACTGTTAAACTCACTACCCAGAATGGGATCGATGAAATATTGAACACCCGCAGTCTCTGGATTATCATATGCTCTTAAAAAATCGCTCTCTTGCAAAGTCACCTCACAGTTGGGATCAAGCCCATCTTTAAGACACGATGTTAGTACAAAAAGTAAAATAGCTGGAAGCAAAACTGCCCTCATTGAAAGTACTTTCGAAAAGGAGTACGAAGAAGACCATTTGTACTCATCGGAGGTTTAAAAAAGTGATCCATGCAAACTACCTCCTAATATCAAACTCTAAGATTAAAAACTTGACGTAAAGTCAAATTCCTCTAAAGAACTTTGTACCTTATGCAGCCTAAAAAGTAACCAATGGCCACATTTATCAATACTGACACACTTAAGTTTCAACTCTTTGAAGTCCTCCAAGCCCAAGATCTATTAGATGACGGATATTTCAGCGACCATGATAGGGAAGGTCTAAGTATGTTCCTCGATTCTGTCACTGACTTTTCTGAAAGGGAGCTTTTCCCTTGCTTTCAAGAAATGGACGCCCAGCCAGCTCACTTAAAAGATGGCAAAATACACACCCATCCACAGGTCGCAAAAATGTTCAAGGAAGGTTCTGAAATGGGTTTGATTGCAGCAATGTTTGATGAGAAACATGGAGGAATGCAGATGCCACTATCTGTACATACTGTTGCCGCTGCAATAATGGATGCTGCAAATAATTCACTACCTGGATATACAGGTTTGACGCTGGGAGCCTTGGAGCTGATCATAGACTTTGCATCGGATGAAATCATTGCGAAGTACGCCGACAAGATGATGAATGGAGTGTACGGCGGGACCATGTGTTTAACAGAACCACAGGCAGGTTCTTCCCTGTCCGACATCACAACTACGGCCTTTCCTCAAGCAGACGGAACTTATAAGATCAAGGGACAGAAGATTTTTATTTCAGGTGGAGACCATGAGCATGTGGATAACGTCATCCACCTACTCTTAGCAAGGATAGATGGTGCTCCTGCAGGAACGAAGGGCATCTCCTTGTTTACCGTTCCTAAGTATGGCCCAGATGGATCTTCGAATGATGTTATCACTGCAGGGGAATTTCTTAAGATGGGCCAAAAAGGCTACTGTACCACCCATTTGATTTTTGGAGAAAAAGATCATTGCGTTGCTGAATTAGTGGGGCAAGAAAACAGAGGCCTCGCGCAGATGTTCAAGATGATGAATGGTGCAAGAATTGCCGTGGGCCGAGGAGCAGCAGCAATTGCAATGGCCGCTTACGAAGCCTCATTAAAGTATGCAAATGAGCGCACACAGGGTCGAAAAATATCAGATTCAGGAAAGAAAGACCTTTCTCAAGACCAAACCATGATTATCAATCATCCTGATGTCAGGAGGCTCTTGCTACGACAAAAAGCGATCAGCGAGGGAGGGATGAGTCTTGTCTTGCAATCTGCCATTTACCACGATTCCATGAAGAAGGCGTCTGATCAGGACGAAAAAAATCGCTACCACATGTTGCTAGAATTACTTACACCTATGGCAAAGACCTATCCCTCTGAAAAAGGGATTTCCTCTGTCAGCGATGGAGTACAAGTGCTGGGTGGTTATGGTTTTTGCTCGGAGTACATCCTACAACAATACCTGCGAGACATCCGGATCTTCAGTTTATATGAAGGCACAACGGGGATCCAGTCGATAGATCTTCTTGGCAGGAAGATGACTATGAATAAAGGAATGGCTCCACAACTTCTAGCGCAAGAGGTAAACAAAACAATCGTCGAAGCCCGCAATTTGGACGGCCTTACTGTCTATGCTGATCAACTTGGAAGGAGGCTTAAAGATATTGTAGATATTATGGACTACCTGAGTCAATTTGCAAGTAAAGGGCAGTTCAACACCTATCTGGCTGATGCGAGTCTCTTTATGGAATATTTTTCGACAGTTTGTGTTGCTTGGCAGTGGTTAAAAATGGGCTTAAAAGCTCAGAATTTAAAGGGCTCAGGTGTGTATTCTGATGAATTTTTATCTAGCAAGATTCACACCATGAAGTTCTTCTTCCACTACGAGTTAAAGGCAACATCTGGCCTCAAAGACATCATCATGGATGATGCAACCTTAACCCTTAAAACAGACACCGAGGTTATTATTTGACATCTCGAAAGATCCCTGCTTTAGGTGCAAAGTTGGATTGAGGATTGGGGCTTAGAATCTGGAAAATATGAATGTAAAAGAAAAAGTTGTAATCATTACTGGGTCTAGTAAGGGCATTGGTCTTGCGATGGCAGAGAAGTTATGTGCCAATGGTGCCAAGGTGGTGATCAGTAGTAGGAAGCAAGAAGCTTGTGATGAAGTGGCTAGTAAATTACGTGCCCGTGGCTTTGACGCGGTCGGAATTGCATGCCATGTGGGTGACGGAGAACAGAGACGGTCGCTAGCTAGCAAAACTATAGAACACTATGGGGCTATTAATGTACTGATTAATAATGCCGCAATAAATCCCATATTTGGTCCGATAGAGGGAGGTGAAGAAGAGGTCTTTGACAAAATCATGAATGTAAATGTAAAAGCGGTCTGGTCACTTTCTAACCTGGTCTTACCTCATATGATTACTGCTGGTGGCGGTTCTATTATCAATATTAGTTCTGTGGAGGGCATACATCCTGGTTTTGGTCTCGGTCTCTATTCTACTAGCAAGGCTGCTGTTATTATGCTGACTAAGAACCAAGCAAAGGAATGGGGAAGGCATGGGATTAGAAGCAATGTCATCTGTCCAGGACTAGTAAAAACTAAATTTAGCAAGGCCCTTTGGGAAAACGATAAGTTGCTAGGTAAGTTGGAAGGGTCCATACCAGCAGGAAGGATGGCTATGCCGGAAGAAATGTCTGGTCTTGCCTTATTGTTGGCTTCGGATGATTCCTCCTATATGACAGGTGGGGTCTATACCGCTGACGGGGGTTACCTCATCGCAGGCTAGTAAATTGTTTGAAATCTGGCACTGGCTTATTGCTGTTAGGATTAGTAAGCTACTTGAAGATGGATCTTTGTAATAAAAAAAGGGCTCCGTGAAGGAGCCCTCAAAACTAACGCCCAATGCGTAATTTATTCTTAATGTTTAAAGGTGCGTCATTTCCTTGGAGTTGAACAAAGCTAAGTTATGACTACAATTGCAAGATAATTACTAATTTATGATTTTTGGCTGCGGATGTACAGATCTTTGCTTTAGATGTACGAAATGTTATTGTTAATGAACCAAGAAAGATGGACTCTACGAAAACGGTATTGATAACTGGTGCCGCATCAGGACTAGGAAGGGCGATGGCAGAGGCCTTTTATAAGGAAGGATACTACCTATATTTGGGTGATCTAAATAAGATTGAGGGTTTTGACCATACAAATGTATATACTCAACAGCTTGATGTAACTAAGTATGAAGAGCTTGAAAAGCTAATTGCCTTGGCCGTAAAGCAGCATGGGCATCTAGATGTCATCATTAATAATGCCGGCATAGGACCAAGAAGACTTACTAAGACTGCTGATTTTTCCTTCAAGGACTGGGATTCAGTCATTGCGGTTAACCAAACTGGCGTTTTCTATGGAATGAGGGCTGCCTTACAGCAAATGACCCAGCAAGGTTTTGGAAACATCATCAATATTGCCTCACTTGCTGGCCTTAAAGCCTCACCAAACAATATTAGTTATTCAGCCTCCAAGTTTGCCGTAGTAGGTATGACAAAATCAGCTGCCATGGAATACGGAAGCAAGAATATCAGAATCAATGCTATTTGTCCCGGATATTCCAAGTCGGCCCTGCTAGACACCATGTTTAAATACAAGCCGGAACTAGAAGATGGACTCAAGCAGCTCATCCCCTTCAAGAGATATGGCGAAGCCCATGAAATTGCTGATGCAGCTGTCTGGCTTGCTTCAGAAAAATCCTCCTATATGACTGGACAATGCCTGACCTTAGATGGCGGACTTTCACTATAATCTAAAACCTAATGACACAGAAAAAGATTTGGTATTGGTCACTAGTAGTAGCACAGGCCGGTTTTTTATTTGGCTTCGATACAGTAGTCATTTCAGGTGCGGACTTGCCGCTCCAAGACTTATGGAATAGAGGAGACGTCTTTCATGGCTTCGTCGTAATGGCCTCAGCCTTATGGGGTACTGTTATTGGCGCGATATTCGGAGGGATTCCCACAGATAAACTAGGTCGTAAAAAGACACTAATCTTGATTGGGATCCTCTACACCGTCTCGGCGCTTGGTTCTGCCCTTGCGAATGACCCCTTTGTATTTGCCATATTTCGATTTCTTGGAGGGCTTGGAGTAGGAGCCTCTACCATTGCAGCTCCGGCTTTTGTTTCAGAAATAGCACCGGCTAAGGATCGAGGTAAACTAGTCGCTCTGTACCAGTTTAATATTGTCTTCGGGATATTGGTAGCCTTCATTTCTAACTTCCTACTAAGTGGAATTCCTGAAAATGCCTGGCGATGGATGATTGGCATTGAGGCTATCCCGGCCGTCATCTACACCCTTATGGTCCTTGGAGTACCAAGAAGTCCAAGGTGGTTGCTTTCAAGGGGCCTTCGAGATGAGGCGATTAAGACTCTTGCAATCATTAATCCAAAAGAGGATTCGAATGTCTTAGCTGACCAGATTCAAAAGGGTTTTCAGACCTCACCTAGGACAGAGAACATCTTCATAAAGAAGTATCGCCTTCCCCTCATCCTAGCCTTTCTGATTGCCTTCTTTAATCAGTTCTCCGGTATAAATGCCTTCCTCTACTATGCTCCTAGGATATTCGAAATTGCGGGTTTGGGAGAGAAGTCTGCCTTATTGAGCAGCATTGGTATTGGAGTAACCAATCTCCTTTTTACCCTTATTGGAATTGCCCTAATCGATCGAAGTGGGAGAAAA
>CAZMYK010000056.1:0-12369 GCA_964570435.1 uncultured Saprospiraceae bacterium
TACCTCTATCCTTAGGAACTACATTCCGAAGCAGGTTCGTATGATTGTCCAGTTGGTCATCATTGCCTTCCTAGTTACCGTTGTAGAGCTAACACTCAAAGCCCTGGCCTACCCAGTATATAAGGACCTAAGCGTCTTCATCGGATTGATTATTACGAACTGTATCGTAATGGGAAGGCTAGAGGCCTTTGCAATGGCTAATACGCCCTATAAGTCCTTCTTAGATGGACTGGGCAATGGATTTGGCTACGGAGTGATCCTCATTCTCATAGCTGCAATTCGAGAATTGTTTGGTAAAGGAGCTTTGCTAGGTTGGAAGATTATTGGTCCTGGAAGTGACTATATGATTAACACAGATACAAGTTTTATTTTCGGATGGTATGAACCCAACAACCTGATGGTTTTATTCCCTTCCGCCATGTTCGTTATTGGAATCATTATATGGATCCAAAGATCATGGAACAAGAAATTAGTTGACATTTCGTAAGCACTGTAAGATTTAGAAAATGGAATTAGTAAATATATTTATTACATCAGCCTTCATAGAGAACCTTGCCCTAGCTTACTTCCTAGGGATGTGTTCCTACCTTGCAGTTTCTAAGACTGTGAAGACGGCTTTTGGACTTGGACTGGCTGTGATTTTTGTACTGGGAATTACAATGCCGATCAACTGGCTAATTTATACCTTCCTCCTTGGAGAATCAGGTATATTCGGAACGGATCTAACCTTTCTGAGGTTCATCCTCTTCATCGCAGTAATTGCATCGATGGTTCAGTTGGTAGAGATGGTGATAGAGAAGTTCTCCCCAGCATTGTATAATTCCCTTGGTATTTTCTTGCCCTTGATTACGGTAAATTGTGCGATCCTTGGGGGCTCAATATTCATGGTTTCTAATGAATACAATTTTTCTGAATCAGTAGCCTTCGGGCTAGGAGGTGGATTCGGATGGTTCCTTGCCATCATTGCAATTGCAGCTATCCGTGAAAAGATAAAGTATTCGAATGTGCCTCCCGCTCTAAGAGGCTTGGGAATGGCCTTCTTATTAACTGGTCTTATGGGACTTGCATTTATGAGCTTAATGGGAATAGATCCAGCAGCACTTTAATATAACAAATAAGTAGTATGATCTTACTGATAGAATTTTTGCCCTTTGTTTGGTCTTTATTAGTCTTCTGTGGCGTAATTTCGCTACTCTCTTACATGCTAATTTTTGCTAGAAAGCAACTTGTTCCACAGGGAGCAGTTAAGATTGTCGTCAATGGTGATGAGGAGAACCCAATCATGGCTCAGCCAGGTTCTACCTTACTTTCTGCCCTATCCGATGAAAATGTCTTCCTACCTTCTGCCTGTGGTGGGGGAGGAACATGCGCCATGTGTGAATGTCACGTAGATAGCGGAGGTGGAGAAACACTACCTACAGAAATGAACCACCTAACTAGAAAAGAGGCTGCTGAAAACAAAAGACTCGCTTGCCAAGTGAAGGTGAGAGAAGATATGGTCATTCGCATCCCTGAAGAAATTTTTGGGATCAAGAAGTGGGAATGCGAGGTGGTTGAAAATTACAATGTAGCTTCCTTCATCAAGCAGTTTGTTGTGAAGTTACCTCCAGGAGAGGAGCTTGATTTCCAAGCTGGTGGATATATACAGATTGACGTACCGACAGTAAAGGTGCCGTTCAAGGATATGGATATTGCAGCCCACCCTGACTACCACGATGATCCTGGTAAATTCCAATCAGAGTGGGACAAGTTTAACCTATGGCCGCTACAAATGGTCAACGACGAACCTCAGTTCAGAGCCTATTCGATGGCAAACCATCCTGCTGAAGGGAATATTGTAAAACTAAATATCCGTATTGCTACTCCACCTTGGGATCGAGCTAAGAATACGTGGCAGGCCGTCAATCCTGGAGTATGTTCTTCTTATGTTTTCGGCCTTAAGCCAGGAGATAAGTGTACTATTTCAGGACCCTATGGAGAGTTCTTTATTAAGAAGACTCAAAAAGAAATGGTATACATTGGTGGTGGAGCTGGTATGGCACCTCTTAGGTCCCACCTATTCCACTTATTCCACACCCTGAAGACCACCGATAGAAAGGTATCATTCTGGTATGGAGGAAGAACCAAAAGAGAGCTTTTCTACATTGAAGAATTCAGACAAATAGAAAGAGACTTCCCGAATTTCAAATTCTATGTTGCCCTTGATAATCCATTGCCAGAAGATAATTGGCAAGTGAAGGAAGACATTGATGCAGCAGGAGATGGATTCCAAGGTTACATCATGCCGGTCTTGCACCAGCAGTATCTAGCAAAGCATGAGGAGCCAGAAGAAATTGAATATTACTTCTGTGGACCTCCTGCAATGAATGCATCAGTGCTGAAGTCACTTGATGAGCTAGGGGTTCCAGAAGAAAATATCAGCTTCGATGACTTCGGAGGATAGGATAAAGAAACACAATTATTGAAGGCACTCATTTGAGTGCCTTTTTTATTTTGCGTAATTGTGAACAAGGACCTTCAATGAAACGGGTCTGCCGCAATTCTCTCGAAAGGGCTTTAAGCCGTTTGAGGTAGTACCCTAACGAGATGATCAACTTAGCCTGTGGGTTTTGACGTTATTGGCGAGTTCAAGGAAGGCCATTTGATTCTGATCCTGTTCGAAAGCCAGACTCGTTTGATCTTGGTGGCAAGCCTATGTGGCCGTAGTTTCTACCTAAATCTTAACAAAGCGTTGAACTGAGCTTGTGCTACCATCTTCGATCTGCAAGAAGTATATCCCATTGGCAAGTGCCTGAATGTCGATTTCTCCTTTGTTGACGTCGATGTCCTTGAGACAACCATAGGCATCAAAGATCTTATAGCGCATGGACAGGTACTTCGAATCAAGATGAAGGTAGCGGCTGCTGGGATTCGGATAGATTCCTAGGGAAGTTTCTGTGATTTCGGGCACATCGCTTACTTGTAGGCATGAAATATTGTCTTCAATCGCAACATCTAGGATGTTCTCTGAGTTGGTGGCATATACACACAAGTCTCCTTCGAACCTCAAATTTTCAAAGGCTGTGATTGTTCCGTTTACAATAAGCTGTTGTTCAGGAAGAATACTTTCAATATCCATATTCAGTCTTGCACTTGAACACCAAACACCTCCAATGCCGGAGGAAAAAAGCCTGATGTCTTTCAAGGTATCTGACGACTTATTAGTGATTTGAATTTCACATGCAATACCATTTGCACCATTGCCGATGGCACTTAGGAGGTCCACCTCATAGTCCATTGTAAGATCTGAGTTTAGATCCTGTGTATAGTAGACATACGCACCCCTGCCATATTGATTGGTGTTAGGATTGTAATATAGATTTGTCTGGCCCACAAACCATATTTGATCATTGAGGCCAAGGTACATTTCTGTAAATTCATAACGATTGTCCGGAAGTTCTAAGTCAGCTTCTGCCAAAGTCCCATTTTCCATAGTCCAAAGCATGTTTTTCTCTTCCTCTGAATGCCCAAGAACGTACAATTTGTCGACAAATAGGAGGTCAGAATAAGATCGCCCTTCTACAGGTAGGTCCGCAAAGCTGTTGACAGAATCAATAGCCGTAATATATATTCTATCTGTAGCGAGGACATAGTAGAGGCCTGTCAAGTAGTCAAATTCTATATCTAAGATGGATTCCCCTTCATGGAGAAGTAGGGTGTCTATCTGATTCATCACTTGATCATAAACCAATAGGATTCCTTCCCCATAAAAGAAGGTGTAGGGGTCATAGGACTTAAGATCCGTTAACTTTTGTTCAGTAACTTCGAGGGCAAATATTTCTTCTTCATTTTCAAAAACTTTAAGACCCTTGATAAAGTTTGATTGAGAATATCCGATGAGGGCTCCCAGCTTACCCTCTCCCATCCTGATTGTTTTTACATAGGTGTCTGGAAACCACGGGTCATAATCGCTATAGATCGTATAAGACTTCAAAGTGTCTAATAGAACTTCAATGTAGTCATTTGTAAAGACATCGCACTCGTCCACCGCTGTTAGCGCTAGGATTGTTCCTTCCTCTACACTATAAAGTTCCATGTCTTGAACGTTAGCATATGGCATGGTATAGGCTCGAAGAGACGTCCCATCCTTGAAATACTCGACCTTGATGTCGTCGTCATATTCGCCAGAAGAGGCAATGATGTATTCTGTCTCTGACGTGAATACGATGTCATGAATTTCTGAAAAGCGCTCTTCAGAATCAGTGAACAACTTCTGTGAAAAGGAAGATGTAATGGAGATAGACGTTAGGATGAATACAATCAGTTTTTTCATAGCTTCATGATTTTGATCTAGTGGAGCTAGATGCTTGACTTTAAGTTACTTAAATTTTTATAAGTTGACGACAGATTAGCCTCCCATTCTCAATACTTGTCAAGAGAAACGCCCCAGATGGCTTGCTGAACGTAGCAACATTGTATTTTTTCCACCTACCATAAAATAGTCCAACAGACAATCAGCTAAAGCTTTAAAAATTTCGCAGACAAGCACCTTGACTCGTCCAAGACCGAGATTATGTATATTCCTGGTGTTAATGCGGCCACATCTATACCTTCCTGGTATCGACCTTTCTTCAGTGCTTTTCTCTGACTATCATAGATAACGTATTCTGGGTTAACCTGACTTGTTCTTAGCCTTAAGGTCGCATCAACAGGGTTAGCCAAGACCAACGGTGCACTACCTTCCTCTTCGGACTCCTCTGACAAGTTGACCGGGATGCCACAAACTAGATTGTTGTGGAATGCCGGATCAAAGACCCGACCATGCCCAGCCACAAATAAACATAGGTCGGTATCCCAAGCAAGTCCTTCTGCCACCACCAAGGTGTCTTTGACGGTAATCACCTCAGATGGTCCCAAGCTTTCAACATGAATATCAATATGTTCTTGATGGCACATTATTGAAAAGACATTGCTAGAAAAAATACCAAAGTTCTCAATGGCTTGGTCCCTTTCATTCTTCAACTTGATGGAAAATTCAAGGTCATCGTCATCAGCAATCTTAGTAAAACCCAAAAGTTCTATTGATAGGTTGTCTTGGAGATAGTCCACTAGTGATGGTCTGTGAATCAGGCTGGGACCGATGAACCCTTCCTTTTCCTGGAAAACAACATTCCCAGCGAAGATGATTTCTCCAGCCAAATCGTGCATAGAAGACATCTGATTGTTTTCGTGGAACATATTCTCAGAGACAGACCACCCAGTCTCTTTTGACTGAAGATAGACTTGACTTCCATCAGCTTTTTCACCAAGTACATGGAAGGTAGGTGGTGAAGAATCAGTGCTAATGACCTCTAGGTCAAGTGCTCTTAGACTAGGAATCTCTAGGGATCGATACATGTATTCTCCCTCAAAGAATGCGTGACTGTACACTCGATCTTCAGTCAGAATGTAAAAGTAGGATTCATCACCAGCTTCAACGTCCTTGATGTTTTCACCACTAAGGTTAATGGTAATTGGGGGGCTTTCTAAATTGAGATATAGGATTAGGTTTTCACCTCCGTAGGCTAGGATACTTTCATCGATCACCTGCAAATTTGTGATTCCATTTGTCTCGATCTTATCGCTAAAGACAATTTCATTGTCAAGATCTACGACTAATATAGAATCTGTTTTCTTTCCGAAACCGCGACTTTCAAGTAAGGCGTAGGTGGAATCGGAATAAAACTTACTGGCATTGAAATGAGGAATACTAAAATCTTGGAGATCTGGTAAATCTACCAAGTCACTTTCTAACAAGGTGAGGTTCACTGTATATAATCTAGGAATGACGATTTCACACCATATGGATAGGCCTGAGATATCTACAAGAACATCACTACCGTCCAGTCTTAGGTCAAGGTCGTATGTGTCATCCTTGATTTTTACAGATCTGATTACTTCATCATTGAAGACCCAGTCCACCTGACCTTGACCACCATCATATTTTGAATTAACCATAGCTTGAACATAAACAGATTCTGAAATATAAAGCACGTCGAGAATACGTGAAGTTTTTGTTTGCTGGTTCACAAAGATGCTCTGGCCCAAGAGGGAGAACGTGCTTAGCAAGAAGGAGCAGAATACTATGACTTTTTTCATGGTTTGTTTTGTTAAGATGATGATTCACTGTCAATTCTAAGATAGAGAAAATTTTCAAATGCTACCTTTTGCTTCAATTTGCCCAGCGAAACTTTCTGATCCACCACGACAAATCCGCAGATCTACGCAAATTATGCCATTGACATGTAGTAAATATCCTAATAGCTTAGCTCTACCAAATAATACAACATCTCTAAAATTCAAAGCGTGAAGGAATCAAATAAGGGAAAAAAGGTCAGCGACTTCCTGGGCAAGAGACTTTTTTTCAAAGTAGTACTACTTCTTTTAATTGCACCTTGGTCGGCAATAAGTGGCAGTATTCCCTTGCCAAATCATGATGCTAAATTCGGAGCCACGGCAATTACTTGCACTGAAGTGAATGGCTATGAGGCGATGATACAGCCTGTGCAGTCAGGATTTTGGAACCAAGCATCAACATGGCCCAATGGAACCCTTCCAACTGTAGATGATGATGTTATAGTCCCTGTTGGGATTGATTTGAAAATGTTGGGTACCTGTAATGCTAGAAACATCAACGTCATGGGCAAGTTGAGTGCCGTTAATTATCAAGCTGGTGGAGCCTGGATCAATCTCACTGCTGAAAGCATTATGGTAATGGGAGGCGGAGTAATGGAGATTGGGACTGCAGCTCAACCCTACCATGCTGACAAAAATGGGCAGGGGATTAGGTGCCAGATTACACTTACTGGCGCTAAAGTTCTCGATGCCTCGGAGAGATACAAAGGCATCATGGTGATGGGCGGGGGAACTTTGGAATTGCATGGCAAGGAGAAGAAAAGTTGGACTAAGTTGGCTTCCACTGCGAATGTCGGTGCAAATCAAATCATCCTACAGGAGGATCCATCGTGGGAAGTTGGGGATCTTATTGCACTCACATCGACAGCCTTGGCAGGTTATGAAGGCAATGATTGGGAGAACGTAGATCAGGTTGAAATTGCTTCAATCAGTCAAGATGGCAAGACAATTGGCTTAGCAAGTCCATTGCAATATAAGCATATCGGTGGTTCTGTGTCATATACAAGACCTACAGACAATAAGCAATGGGATGTAGACATCTTTGGTGAGGTAGGACTACTATCTCACTATATTAAGATTCAAGGTGATGAAAGTGACGAAAGTCAGGGCTTTGGTGGGCATATTATGGTAATGAAGGGGTCCATTTCCCATGTGGAGAATGTGGAGCTGTACAAGATGGGGCAGAAAGGAATTAAAGGGCGCTATCCCTTCCACTGGCATATGAACGAGGACAAGGCTCAAGGAAGCTACATACGTAATTCCAGCGTTCATAAGTCTTTTAGCAGAGTAGTCACTATACATGGGACAGATAGTGTTACAGTAGATGGGATCTTCGCATATGATCACATCGGTCATGGTATCTTCCTCGAAGATGGAGGGGAGCGTTTCAATACCATAAAGAACAATGTGGTATTTGTAACGAGAAGGCCAAGCGCACAGGACGCACTCACACCTTCAGATCATGAGCTCAATCAGGCACAGAATCGAACACCCGCTTCTTATTGGATCACCAATCCCAACAACTATTTCGAAAATAACATTGCAGCTGGCACTGAAGGGACTGGGTTTTGGTTCGTTTTCCCAAACGACAAACCACTGTTTGAATCGGGACTAAATGAACACTACCAAGATCAAATACCAAAGGAAGAGCCGCTGGGCTTGTTCGATGGATTTACAGCACATACATGCATGAACGGCTTTGATATATTTGACCAGCTCAATGATGACCACTCTATCAAGCCAAATCACGGGTGGAAGATAGATGAGGAGCAGATCATTCGAAATGGAATGTTCTATGGGAATGATCAAGCCATCTACTGTGGTTTAGACGCAGGAGGAGATCCAACAAAGGTGGTCTTCGAAAATTGTGTTTTTAGTGACAATGAATTAGTGACCATGCTGGCAGCAGACATAGTGCAGAAAAATTGCCTATACAACGTGAACTCTGAATTGGGTGTTTATGAGGGACTCCGTTCCTTCTTCTGGTTCTATGATGGACCTGGTATGCACATAGATGGATATTTTACAGGTTGGGATCGGAGTGATGCAAGTATAGTAAAACCTTCAGATGGGGTAGGTGCTACAACGCATATTAATCCTACTTTTCATAATTGCACCAGCGATTCTCCAGGTATTCTGCCCTTCAAGTTTGTGGATTTTTCACCTACCCACAGAGTGAGAAATGCATCTTTGTTTTTCAAGGACTATGAGGGTGGATTTACTGGAAAAGCCAATACCACAATTATTCCAGAATATGATCTCTTCCTGGATGGACACGAATACCAGCATCCAAGCTGGGTAAATGCATACAGGTCAGATTACTTTTTCTCTTTAGACTACCTTTATTTTGACGGGACGCTACCTCCGGATATTCATGTCGAAAGGGTGAAACCTGGAACTGAAAATGCCTTTGGGTTTTGTTTTGACAATGATCACCACGCACAAATCCCTGTCATCACTGACCAAGACTTCATATATAATTACTATTTCCAGAGTTTGCCGGAGATTAACAAGATTCTGCTTATAACTTTTAGGGCAGAACAAAATTCATCCTACATTACTTGCTTTAAGAACTTTGGCTTATTGGACGGGCTTAGCGTTAATAAAAGTACCAATGCTCCTTCTACTCCAGCAGAAGTAAACTCTTTGCAGGCTTTGAAGAATTCAACTTCTGAGGCCTTTTACTTAGATGTTAATGGTGATCTATATATCAAAAGGATTTTTTTTCTAGATCAGCCGAATGCACGGCAACATCTCACCATTACCTGGGATGGAATCGGTGCTTATACTAAGCCATTGTTGACGGCTCCTCAATTAACAGATTCAGACGGGGATTCAGTAAGTGACAGAGATGAGATGGAATCATGCAGGGAGCCGAATGATGCTTCCGATATGAATTTTGGGTTCAAGAAAAATGATGAGCGTTTTGACAAATTTAATATCGCAGCTAGCACAACTGCAAATCCGGAAATATGGTTGCTACGAACAGACTTTGAAAGCGATCCCTATATTGCAAGAGATGGGTTTAGCTTTAGTGGTAATCAGGTCTCACAGTTAATGATCAGGATCAAGTCTGAGGCAGCTGGCTCATTTCAGTTGTTTTGGAAAAATTCGCAAACTACCTCATACGCGCAGGAACGTTCTGTCGTTGTAACACCTGGAGCAACCAACGTCTTTGAGGAGCTAGTCTTTGATATGAGTGGTTTCGACTCTTGGATGGGAAAGACAATTACAAGTTTAAGACTTGACTTTCCCCCGTCACCTAGCGGAAGCAGTCACACCTTTATAGACTACATCCATGGTCCTTCGATCTCCACAGGCCCATGCGTTTATCCTCCCCAAAACGACTTCGTCTTCTCTTTACCCACAGGACCTAATAATTCTACTTCTGTTGCTAACGAACAAAGGTGGTATGAAGCAGATGAAAATGGAAATACATTGACCTCAGAATATCCCACATGGATCAATAGTTTTTCACCCTTTGATGCCACCATTCCCGCAGTTGACACGGTCTATTTAGACGCAGTAATGGCTATTGCTAGCAATGGACGCTTGACGAACAATGGTGTGCTTGTTATAAAAAATGGTGGAAGCCTCAGCATGGATCAGACGGGAAGATTCATAAATAATGGAGAAATTATTGTCGAAGAAGGAGGTTCACTCGATAATGGGAGTGGGGGAGATGTAATCATCACTTCCTATTCGAGCTTCAGCTTGCATGGTAGTCTAAGTATTCTGCAAGATCCTGCTGGAAGTTTCATCCTTGAACCACATTCGAATATGGTCATTGGTACGAATGCCGTATTTGACTTATCGATGCAGTAGGCAAATGGGGGATTAAAAGCTCCTTTCTGCTTTCCTGTTTGGGCTTTGTAAAGTGGGATACTTAGCACAATTAGATAATGTTACAATTGCTATAATACAAAGTGACCTGAAGAATGTAAAAAATTGGCCTTCGATGAAACAGATCTGGTACAATATTCCCTTAGAGAGCTCAAAGCCCTGTAAGGGAGCAAGTGGAGGAGATGACAAACTTAAGGCTCAGCGCGACGCTTCTAAACATACCTGCAGTTTTCATTGCAGAAAAAAAATCTAACCCTTAGAAGCAGGAGATTGCAGTATTTTGATTTCCTTTTTCCCACGACTGATGATCCCACTTGATGCATTTTCCATCACTTCTTCTATGACTGCAATAAGTTCATCTTTGAGTTCTGGATATTTTATAGCAATTTTCCTGCAGACGGTCATTGAAAAAGCCTTGAAAGCTATTGGATACTTTGGACTATGTAGGTAGTCAAAACACTTTTCGAAGATTTCTCCTTCATATTCTTCTGGAAAATCATCCATGAATTGAAAAGCTCTGACCGTATTTCTGACAATGGCATCGTGTTTTGGTTCTTCCAAGGCCTTAAGAATTTGCGGCAACCACTTTAGCATAAGTTGGGGTCGATCCTCGCAAACCTTCCCAAAAACCCAAGCAGAGCGTTGGCATACACGCATTTCTTCGTGTAAAAAGTAGTACATCAATTGATCAAATCTTTCTTGTGAATCTCCTACCCACGCATTCAATTTATTGTTCTGTTCTTTCGTCAAGCCGACGGTTAAAATTGATTCTAGATCCATCATGGAAATAAATATATATAAAAAGACTATATCTTATTGATTTCATTATCTTCGCCCTTATTTTTTTAGCAAATTATGAACACGAAAAAGCGCATCCTAGTCACTTCTGCATTGCCCTATGCGAATGGACCTCTACACATTGGCCATTTGGCAGGCGCTTATCTTTCTGCTGATGTCTACACCAGGTTTCAGAGAATGATGGAAAAAGACATCGTTTTTGTCTGTGGAAGTGATGAACATGGTGCTGCAATTACGATTCGCGCTCAAAAAGATGGCTTACCTCCGCAGGAGGTCGTAGATCGTTATCATAAAGAATTTCAAAGTGCTTTTGAACGGATAGGTTTGTCTTTCGATATTTACCACCGAACGTCAGCTCCAATCCATCATGAAACTTCTCAGGGGTTCTTTAGAGTTCTACATGACCAAGGTGAGTTTGTTAAGGAAGAATCAGAACAATATTACGACGCAGAGGCCAAACAATTTTTGGCAGATCGATATATCATGGGCACCTGTCCTAAGTGTGGCTTTGAAGAGGCCTATGGCGATCAATGTGAAAATTGTGGGTCTGCACTTAGTCCGAAAGAGTTAATCAACGTTGTTTCGACGCTTACGAAGAACAAACCTGTTCTTAAGAAGACCTCTCATTGGTACCTCCAGCTAGACAAGTACCAAGAATGGTTGAAGGAGTGGATAGAGACAGGGCATCTAGATGGTGTGGAGCTTCACAATCCTGAAGATTGGAAGAACCATGTAGTCGGTCAATGTAAGTCTTGGTTAGATGGTGGGCTACATAGGAGGTCAATGACAAGAGATCTGGACTGGGGAGTGGATGTTCCACAGGAACTAGAAGGTGCAGAAGGGAAGAAGTTGTATGTATGGATGGATGCTCCAATTGGATATATTTCAGCAACCAAACAGTGGGCAATTGACAATAATAGGGATTGGGAGCCTTATTGGAAGGATAAGGACACCGCCCTGATTCACTTTATTGGTAAGGATAATATAGTATTTCATTGCCTAATATTTCCAGCCATACTTAAGGCCCATGGTGATTATATCTTGCCAGTAAATGTTCCGGCTAATCAGTTTGTAAATCTTGAAGATCGAAAGATTTCTACTTCGAAGAATTGGGCAGTATGGGTGAATGACTACTTGGACGAAATTCCTGGTCGTGAGGACGAGCTTCGGTACTACATGATCAAGAATATGCCAGAGTCCAAGGACAGTGAATTTACTTGGAAGGGCTACCAGGAGGCAGTGAACAATGAGTTGGTGAATAATTTGGCCAATTTTGTGAATAGAGTGGTGGTCTTGACAAATAAGTACTATGACGGGAAGGTTCCTTCCTTTGATGACGAACTAATGATAGAGTCACCAGGCGACGAAATGCCTGGATTCCATGACTCGGAACTTCTTGAATTGCATGACAAGTGCCAAGAGTGTGCTGAATTTATAAGAAAATTTGAGTTTAGGGCTGGTCTAAAAATGATTATGGAGATTTCCAGCCGAGGTAATCAAATATTACAAGCTAACGAGCCTTGGAAGACAATCAAGGAAGACGAGGAGGTGGTAAAAGTTGTGATGAACCTAGGC
>CAZMYK010000057.1:0-12366 GCA_964570435.1 uncultured Saprospiraceae bacterium
ACCTTGGACATCATAGATTCTTGCCACCCCACCTAAGGATCTGACTTCCACTCCTGAGAAGCTAAGTGTGGATGCATTGACGGGATTTGGGAAAATGACCAAGTCCTCCTCACCTCCCATTTCGACCATTTGTTGTCCAGAGTAGGTGTAGCGACCATTGTAGTCTGTCTGCTTTAACCGATAGTAGTTCTTACCCTGGATCGGCTTCAAGTCGTAGGTGATATATTCCTTAGATTCTGACGAATTTCCAGCCCCTTCTACAATGGCAAGCTCATGCCACTTGCGACCATCAGCTGACCTTTCGACGGTAAAGTAGTCATTGTTGGTCTCAGACCTTGTTGTCCAACTTAGTGATACATAGTCATTCTTCTTTTCGGCTGAGAACGAACCTAATTCAATCGGAACAATTGGTGAAGCATTGTACATCCATTCCGTACAGTCCGTATCTAGGTCTGTAATTCCAAAATTTGGGGCTTGAGGGGCTGAGGCATTGTCATTGCAAAGGAGGCCATTCATGAGGGCGGTACAATCACCTCCTATGTGGTCTAAGCCCATGCCATGCAACATTTCGTGAACCATGATCGCAGTATAGCTGTACTCACCTACACACCCCGAACCATTATTCATCACAAAGAAGGGTACGGCACTTGGCCTCCACATATTACCACAGCAGTCGGTGTGACAAACTGGTGCTCCGCCTTGTCCACTAAAGGCGAAAGAACCACCAATAGCCAAGGTTCCGGAACATCCACTTAAGTCATTGATTTCGCTACATGGATCATCAAAAAAGACCCACAGTTTTGTAGATGTAGGATTATTGGGGCAGTTAAGGGCTGTATTGGCAATACTCATACAATTACCCATCGTATCACAAGTGGCAACACCGTCATAGGTAACTTCTATGCCAGACATTGCATTTAATTCAGCAGTGGCGGTCTCGGCGATGACCAATTCGTTCATAATCGATGGATCTTCTGAAACTTCGCTTGAAACACAAACTGAAAATACAGGAGCTGCACATGGACTTGCGCTTTGATACTTTGCAGGAGAGTTGGCAGTGCAAGTCGTACTAAGTGCCGTTTCATCTCCAATCAGTGTAGTGCAATGACTTGGTCGTGCATTGGGGCATTCTATCCTAGAATATTCTGTAAAGGGAGATTCCAAATCTGTTTCTGTATTGGGATCTAAGGAAATTATGCCAGCGGTAGACTCATCCCAGTTATGGCTTCCAGCAATGACTTGATCTAGGTGCTTAAGTAGGTCATCAACCCTATAGGTCGCCTTCAGTCCATCTATGTTCTTAGTCCCTGCAATTGCCAGGTCCTTTAAGCTCGATTCATGCGCAAATATCCTCGTATTTCCAACAATGGCTTCTTCATAGACGGAAAGTGAAAGCAACCTTGACTTGTAGTGACCATTACTGGTCTTGAATAGGAAGATGAGATAGTTTGTCCCAATCTTATAGTCTGTGTCTCCTGATATTACTGCCTGCATCCCTCTAAAACTAGCCGCATATTCATCTACCACGATCCGATCACCAGCTTGCAAGTCACCCTTGACTACGCGAGCTATTTCGAAGAGATTCTCATGTTTCTTCTTCTCGTGATGCCCTGTGACGGTGCCGTATAAGATGTAGTCGCTATCATAAGCCATCTGCCCTATGTCGCTAGGTGGAATGATCGTTGTCGCTGAGACGCTTATACTGAAACTTAGGAACAGTGTAAGAAAGTAGAAGGGACGTAGTTTTCCAGAGTAGCACATAAACGTTATTATGCTTTAGAGTTTTCCAAGAATTGCATCTACATGCAAAGATATCACAGCAAATATACTATATATTATCATAAATCATAATATATATCAACTTCAACTACAGCGGAAGTGGCCACAAGACAATGTCAACCCGTCGATTTTTAGCCCTGCCTTCCCAGGTGTTGTTGTCGAATTCGGGGTTGTCAAAACCGTGATCCTTGATGAACACATTGTCCATGAGATAACCCCCATCTTCTAGCATCTGGTAAGAGGCACCTGACCTCATTTGTGATAGCCACTCATTAAACTTGCGGCTACCAATATTGTCAGTATGTGAGTGAATATGGATTTCATAATTTTCCAGAAGAACCGAGTTCAAGAATTCGTAGATTCCCTCCTCTTGCTCTTCATCAATAAAGTAACTCCCTCCACCAAAAAAGACAGACTTGATAAGGTAGGGTGTTTCAGAATCTCCGAGATGCTTGTCTTGGGCTGAGGCATAAGAATGACCTAGAACAAAGAAAAGAGCAAGAAAAATAATTCTCTTCATGGTCATCAGCATCATGCTTTATGTAAATATAACGTGCGAGGAATAACTTAACAGCAGCATTTACCGAAAAAAAAACCCGTACCTAAGAATATGTCCGCAATTTCAATCCTTGCTCCAAAATGCAAAATCGCTTAAATACTTCTAAGAGCTCACTGCTTCCAAGAGCTTCTCGAGAAAGTCCCTAGCTTGCTGCAGATTTGCTACCCGCTCCTTGATGAGTATGAGGAAGCGTGGTGATTGCTTCATGGTGATTTTCTTGCGCTCAGAATTCTCGTTGACATAGCCTAGAATTGCTGTAAATAAAGCCGATTCAAAGTAACTTGACTGTGCATTTGCCAGAAAGTAGGCTCGTAGTTTATTGCCCTTCAATGATAGCCGTTCGAAACCCAATTTCTTGCATAACCACCTCACCCTTAGCCCATTCATTAGTTCACGTAACTCCTTGGGTATGGCACCAAAGCGATCCTTAATTTTGACTTCAAATTTAGTGAGCTGTTCTTCGTTTTCTAAGAGGTCCAATTGAGTGTAGATGCGCAGTCGCTCTTGGATGTTGTTGATATATTCATCAGGGATGAGCATTTCGCTATCTGTTTCTATTTCTACATCTCTCACGTAAGTTCGTTCCTGATCTAACTGCTCTTTAAAGACTTCCTTGTACTCTGTTTCTTTTAATTCCAGAACAGCTTCTTCCAGAATTTTCTGGTAGGTTTCGTAGCCGATATCTGATATGAAGCCACTCTGCTCACCACCAAGCAGGTTGCCTGCTCCACGAATATCTAGGTCCTTCATTGCGATTTCAAATCCCGAACCTAGGTCCGAGAACTCTTCTAATGTTTTCAGACGTTTTCTTGCCTCCGGCGTAAGGACAGAAAGCGGTGGAGCAAAGAGGTAGCAGAAGGCCTTCTTATTAGACCTTCCTACCCGTCCACGTAGTTGGTGGAGGTCACTTAAGCCGAATTGATGCGCATTGTTGATAATTATGGTGTTGGCATTAGCTATATCTAGTCCTGTCTCAATGATATTTGTGCATACCAGAACATCGTACTTGCGATCGATGAAGTCTAGCAAGGTTCTTTCAAGATCCTTGGCTTCCATCTGTCCATGAGCCATGGCCACGTCAGCCTCAGGTACTAGCCTCCTTACCATGGTGGTTATGTCCGGTAAGGACTTCACTCGATTATGCACAAAGAAGACCTGGCCACCTCGATTGTACTCGTAGTAGATGGAATCCTTAATAGTTTCATCATTGAATATCCTACGTTCTGTATGAATCGGTTGCCTATTTGGTGGCGGTGTCTTAATGATGGAAAGATCTCTTGCAGAAAGTAAGGAGAACTGAAGAGTCCTAGGAATCGGTGTTGCAGTCAATGTGAGCGTATCTACATTGACCTTGATATTACGTAATTTTTCCTTGGCTGCTACCCCGAATTTTTGCTCCTCATCGATAATTAGTAGTCCCAAGTCTTTGAAGCCTACCTTCTTATTAAGTATGCCATGAGTACCAATGACAAGGTCTATTTCACCTGTTTTTAGTTTTTCGAAGATGGCGTTTTTATCCTTCGTCGATCGAAATCTGTTGATATAGTCTACAGTTACGCCGAATTCACTAAGTCTTTCAGTGAAGGTCTTGGCATGTTGGAGGGCTAGAATCGTAGTCGGGACAAGGACGGCGACTTGCTTTCCACCCACTACACACTTGAAGGCTGCCCGGAGGGCTATCTCCGTCTTGCCGAAACCGACATCGCCACAGATCAATCTATCCATCGGATATTCCTTCATCATGTCTTCCTTCACGGCTTGGGTAGCAGTTTCCTGGTCTGGAGTGTCTTCGTAGATAAATGATGCCTCGAGCTCATTCTGGAGGTAGCCATCTGGCGGAAATGCATAACCCTTGGAAGCCTTTCTCTTAGCGTAAAGTTTGATAAGCTCCCTCGCGATGTCCTTAACCTTCTTCTTGGTCTTAGACTTCATCTTCTTCCAAGTGTCGCCACCGATCTTACTGAGCCGAGGTGGCGTTCCATCCTTCCCTACAAACTTAGAAATCTTATGCAGTGAATTGATGCTAACATAGAGGATGTCATTATTGAGGTACTTCAGCCGCAAGGACTCTTGCACATGGCCGTTGATATCGATCTTTTCTAAGCCAGAATATTTTCCTACGCCATGGTCGATGTGCGTCACAAAGTCTCCCGGCCTGAGTTCTCTGAGCATCTTCAAATTCATGGCCTGCTCCTTAGTGAAGCCCTTGCGAAGTTTGTATTTATGAAAGCGGTCAAAGATTTGGTGGTCAGTATATACAGCGATATTGAGATCCTTGTCGATGAAACCTTCGTGCAAGGCCATGTTCATTGGGAACCATGCCATCTTAGCCTCTAGATCTTCAAAGATATTGTAGAATCTTTCTATCTGCTTCTTATTTTCAGCGAAGATGAAATTGCTAAGTCCCTTTCTCTCGTTCCCTTCCAAGTTTTCAATCAGGATCTTAAAGTTCTTATTAAAAGCAGGTTGTGGACTGATGTCAAATTTCACACTAGCATCGAGCTTCACTTCGATGTGCGGCTTTTTGAGGAGGATCGTATGGAATTTTTCAATTTCACTAAGGATCTGATTAGGAAGTATGAAGGCCCGTTCTTTGAACATTTGCTCTACTTCATTTTCATCGACAATACCACTTAAACTTTTCGCGAATTCGATGCTTTTTTCCAAGCTAGTCTGTATCTTGTCCATGAAGACCTCCATGTCTTGGACCCAGACCGCACTTCCCTCCTCGAAGACCTCAAATAAGCTGACCTTTTCGTCCTTTTTGAATTCCGAGTTGACATTGGGGATGATGGCAATCTCTTTGATATTTCGGATCGAAAGCTGGGAAGTGGGGTTGAAATTTCTAATGCTTTCTATATCATCATCAAAGAGTTCGATCCTGTAAGGCCATTCATTTCCGTATGAAAAAATATCTACGATCCCGCCTCTTACTGAGAATTGTCCAGGTTCATAGACGAATTCCTCGTGGGTGAATCCATATTCGACCAAGACCTCAATAATGGTGTCCGGGTCTAGTTTTTCACCAACCTTAATTCCGATCTTTTGTGCTGCCAAAAGGGCTGGGGAAACCACCTTTTCAAAGACGGCCTCAGGATAGGTAATGATGAAGTGCCCCTCAGCTTGTGAAAGCAGGATCTTGTTAATTGCCTCTGTTCGCTGGAGGATGTTGTTCTTATTCAGTTCTTCAAATCTCAGGGGACGGTTGAAGGAATCAGGGAAAAAGTGGATGGTCTTATTTTCGAAGAGGTTTGATAGGTCATTCTGCAAGTAGGCAGCCTCTTCCTTGGTGTTCGCAACGTAGATGTGGTTGCCGGCTTTGATTTGGTAGTTTGCCGCCAGGACAAAGCTATCCACTGCTCCTATAAATCCCTCGATAAGTATACGTTTAGGATGGTCGGAACTAAGTAACTCAGAAATATGCTTCGTTCTCTCGTCTTCTCGGTATCTTCCAAGAAGGGTATTCATATTTTCCACCGCGCAAAGATATAATTTTTACGTAGTTTCGTTCGCTAGGAATATCTATAGTTCTAAGTCATTATGTCTAAGCAAGTCGTGAGTCCTAAGTTTCTTTCTTTTCCTGCCAAGGTGCTCCTATTTGGAGAATACTTGGTCATTGATGGAGACCAAGCGCTTGCCATTCCAATACAGAATTATAGTGGGCAATTGAAACTTAGTGATGACTTCGAAGAAGCTAATATTGCCCCCTTTGTACAGTATCTAGGGGCGCTCCCAAACATCTATCTGGACCAAGAGCTAATAGAATCAATCGACCTAGGACGTCTCATCTTCGATTCTGATATTCCTGTAGGTTATGGGGCAGGAAGTTCCGGTGCGTTGACGGCTGCAGTATACGATGCCTTTGTTCTTCGACACGAAGGGGAATTGCAAGATGCTCTAGCTTCAATGGAGGACTACTTCCATGGATCCAGTTCTGGTCTAGATCCATACATTTCATGGACAAGGAAGCCCACACTGGCTATAGACCGCCGTGCCATAGACCATTTCTACTTGCTAGATACTGGTCTGTCTAGAAAGACTGCTCCCTTGGTTGAGATTTACAAGCAAAAGGATCTTGATGTGACTAGGCTGGGCAAGTTTAACGCTACTGCCATAGCTGCCGCGATTGAATTCGATCCTAAAAATTTGGGGGAGGCCATGCAAGAAATCTCCCTTTTTCAGTTTGAGCATTTTCAGGAAATGATACTCGTCGCCTACAAGGAAGTATGGAAGGAAGTTCTTGAGGATCCATTCATAAGTATGAAGCTCTGTGGTGCTGGAGGAGGTGGATTTTTGCTCTTATATTGTGTAGATGAGGATTACTTAGGTAAATGGTCTGAAAGAAAGGAGCACAGCATTATAAAGATAGCCATGTAGCTGAGGTCAATTTTGATCACTTCAGTAGTTTATATAAGTAGCCTAGTTCGGCATAGATATACAGCAGAATTTACCTAAACCTTCTCCCACAAGCTATCCGCAAAGAGCCTCCCCTCATCAAGGAAGTTCCTACTGACCTTAAATCCACTTTTCTCAGCAATCTCTTCAATTTCAAGTAAACTATACTTCTTGGACAATTCTGTGTGAATGAGTTCATTAGCCTTGAATTCATAGCCAGAAACGACCTGTTCCTCTAGGCTGACCAGGCAGCTGCGTAGCTCTCCATTATTGGGGTTGTAGTAGGGGAAGAAGTCAAACTTGGAAAGGTTGAAATCCATGCCTAATTCCCTGTTCATCCTGGATAGCAGGTTGAGGTTAAATCGTCTTGTTATTCCTTGAGAATCATCATATGCGGCAAGTATCTTTCTGGGATTCTTAATGATGTCGAAGCCCACCAGGAATTTGTCTCCAGATTCAAGGTAGGAGGCAAAGCGTTGCATCAGATTGATGGCATCCTCTTTTTCATAGTTGCCAATATTAGACCCTAAGAAGAGAAATAAAGCGGGCTTTTCTCGCTTAGGTAGGGAGTCCAAGACAGTGAAATAGTCACCGATAAGTGACTCTATCTGCAACTTAGGTAGTCTATTTTTAAGGTCATCTTCTAGCTGGTGGATGGCTTCCGATGAAATATCGACAGGTCTGTAGTGAAGCTTCGCTTTTGATTGTAGCATGTGAGACAGCAGCTCAAAGGTCTTCTTCCCATCGCCAGCTCCAAGTTCAATAATTGAAAATTCTTCTTTGAATTGCAAGGCATCCATTATCGAGTAAGCTTGCTTAGAAAGTATTTCGAATTCTGCATTGGTCAGATAGTACTCGGGCATCTCCATAATCTCCTGAAAGATTCGTGAACCCGCATCATCGTAGAAGTATTTCGAAGATATCCTCTTTGGTGAACTTGTCAAGCCTAATCTAGCATCACGCTCGAAAGCTGTTTCATTTCCCATTCACTGGTTTTACTTTAAGAAAGGCAAGGGCTTGCTTGAGGCTTTCCTTGAAATAGGTATCGATTTTGTCTTCAAAGTCTGGTGCCTCTAAGACGTCGGATAGCTTCAGGACCGAACCCTTGTAGTCCTCGTTGATCCAGCTTCCATACTTTAACGACTTCATCTTGCTGAGATCGATTTTTTTGTCTTTTTGCCAGACTGAAACGTAAAAATAGGGCTCATCAATCATAGCATCTTGGATGGCAAGTCCCATGCCTATCGTCTTACTTAGGCTTCCATTTTTCAGCCTTGAAAGTGGGATAAGGACTGCATGATCTAGGTGGTGCGGCCATGTTCGAGGTGGTCCAGCATCTGGAAAGGCAAGGCTATGCTTCGTAGCGAAATACTCTGCCCATGACCGCATTTTTGCGAATGTTTTGAACCCCTTCTTTGGTGATTTTTTGAATTTCTTATCCACAAAGTAGGCATACGTTGGCAGTTCGTAGGGTGGGGCTATTTTATAATTTTTGGCCCCATCGATTTTAAGATCCTTGAGTTTTTCCTTAATCCACTTCACGCCTTCTTCTTGACTTAAGCCTTTGAGTTTTAATTCCTGCTCGTATTTCATAGCAGCATTGTAGATCGTTATTGTTAGATTCTCCGGAGAAAATTCCATCACATATCCATTCTTGGGCCCGAAAGGGTGGGTGATAAACTTTTCCTTCATAGCCAACCAACCCAAGTTCGCGTGGCTTCCATCTTGAGAAGTCTTGCCCAGGAATTCTCCAGCCATCGAGAGGTATTGGATCGCAACATGAATTTGTTCCGTTGCCTTTTCAAGTCCCTTTAGTTCTTTTATGTCAATCGACTCTATCATGATTTAGCTAATTTTATCTGCAAGTCTTATTCCAAATACCTGCCAACGAGAGGCCGTATGGAAAAAATTTCTGTATGTTTTTCGGCTATGCCCTGGGGAACTGGCCTGTGAAGCTCCTCGAAGCACCATTTGATTAATCATAAACTTCCCATTGTATTCACCTAGGGCACCTTCGGCTGTTTTGAAGCCCGGATATGGCAGGTAGGCACTGTTAGTCCATTCCCACCTGCTTCCCCAGTTTAATTGGTCAGCGGCAACCTCCCATTCGAATTCAGTAGGTAGTCGTCTTCCAGCCCATTCGGCGAATGCAGCTGCTTCGTAGTATGAAATATGCGCCAGAATTTGATCTTCATCCACTTTCTTAAGACCCGATAGGGTGTAGGTCTTCCATTCTCCTGATATTTTGTGCCAATACAAGGGTGCTTGAATCTTATTCTCATTGACCCATGACCAACCTTCATCCAACCAAAGTGCAGGGTTTTCATAGCCACCGCTATTAATGAAGTCTAAGTATGCTCGGTTGCTCACTAGGTTGTGGTCAATACTGCAATTGTGGATGTAGACCTTATGAGATCCTACCTCGTTGTCATAGTGGAAGCTCTTACCGACGTGTCCTACTTCATAGACTCCTTCAGCTATATTAACTTTCCCACTTTCTTGTGCAAGGTCATCCACTATCGAATAACCTTCTTTGTATACGGGGAAAATGGGGTTGCCTGAAAGTGTGAATTTGAGATCTGTAATTAACAATTCCTGGTGCTGCTGCTCGTGGTTAATTCCTAGGATGATGAGGTCCGCGAGCTCATCTGTACTTAATAATTCATCCATCGCTGCGTCTACATGTGCCCTATATTTATATACTTCTGCCACATCAGGCCTCGTAATATTTCCCCTGTCTGCTCTAAAAATCCTATCACCTGCCGCGTTGTAGTAGCTGTTAAATAAAAAGCTAAAGTCTTCATGAAAGCGCTGATAATGAGGTAAATTGGGTTCAAGAACAAAGGCCTCGAAGAACCACGTCGTATGAGCAAGGTGCCACTTTGGTGGACTGACGAAGGGGGCTGGTTGTGGAATATAGTCCTCGGTCTTAAGAGGTTTGCAGAGCCCCTCGGTATATTGCCTAACTTCGTGATATTTTTGGTGCAGACCGATCATCGTCTAAATGTAACAAGAAATGTTAGGGAGGGTTTGATTTTGGAAATTAATTAAATAAAACTTGATATTGTGGACGCGTTTTTGAATTTATGGGTACTAAGTACTTGTAAAGGGATGGAGGTGTAGGAAGACTAGAGAAATAAGTTAATATAAGTATAAGATGAAAAACAAGGAGGCTGAACTCACTGAAGCATTTGCTTTGCATACGAATCAGAGTTTCTTTTTGACGGGCAAGGCTGGGACTGGTAAGACAACCCTACTCAAGAAAATCATGGAGGCCAGCGATAAGAATATAGTTGTTGTTGCTCCAACAGGCGTTGCTGCCATCAACGCTGGAGGGTCGACGATCCACTCGATGTTTGGCTTCCCGCTAAAGATATACGTGCCAAGCTTTGATCGGGTAGATTTCAATCACGCTACCAACAAAGCACTACTCAAGAACCATCTAAGATATCGGTCTGACAAAAGAAAAGTGCTGCAAGAACTTGACCTCCTCATCATAGATGAAATTAGCATGGTCCGTGCCGACTTGTTGGATGCGATAGACTATGCCTTGCAATATACTAGAAAGAATCAGCTCCCTTTCGGCGGGGTGCAAGTTATAGTTATCGGTGACCTATTTCAACTATCTCCAATTGCGCGGGGGAATGATTGGGCGGTCTTGAGAAACTACTACAAAAGTCCCTACTTCTTTCACTCCTATGTATGGAAGCAATGCCAGCCTTTTATCATTGAACTAAAGAAGGTATATAGGCAGGAAGAGCAAGAATTTATTGACATCCTAAATAAGATCAGAAATGGTGACATTGACGATCATTCGCTTGCAAGATTAAATGAAAGATATGATCCAGATTTCACGACGTCAAGTAATCAAAGTATCATTCTTACCACTCACAATGCTAAGGCGAATGACATCAATCTAAAGGCCTTGAATGACTTGGATGCTAGGGCTATGAAGTATAAGGCTGAGGTTGATGGCAACTTTTCGGAGTCATCTTTTCCGATCGATGAAGTACTCACCTTGAAGAAGGGAGCACAGATCATGTTCATTAGGAACGACACTGAGGAGGGAGCCTACTTCAATGGAAAACTCGCCAAAATTGAAAGTATAGGAAGGGATGACATCAAGGTCCGTTTTCTTGATGAAGACAGAACTTACTACGTCAAAAAGGTTAAGTGGGAAAACAAGGTGTATTCTATCGATAAGGAAAGCAATGAGGTAAATCAAGAGGTAGTTGGCTCTTTCACCCAATATCCAATTAGACTTGCTTGGGCGATTACGATTCACAAGAGCCAAGGCCTCACCTTTGATAAGGCGGTAGTGGACATCGGCAGTGCCTTTGCAAAGGGCCAGACTTATGTAGCGCTTAGTAGGTGCACCAACCTTGCCGGAATGACCTTGAAGTCTCAAGTCAATCCAAGGAATGTCCTTGTCAATGCTGAGATACAAAGCTACTATGCAGGCGCCCCAAGCACAGACCAGCTGGAACAATTTCTTGGTAAAGCTAAAAATCACTACGCGCTTACAAGTATTAGAAAGGCATTCAACCTTGCCCATCTGAACGATGACTTGGAGGAATGGAAGAAGGTCCTAGAGTCAAAGACGATTCCTTCCAAAAATAAAGCCATAGATCTCTCTTTGACCCTGTCCAGCTCAATTAAGAAACTAGCGAGCGTGGCACATACCTTTCAACTTCAGCTTGATTCCTTGTTTCGAACTTATTCTGAAAGCCAAGACCACCAAGAAATTCTAAACAGAACGGACAAGGCCATTGGCTTCTTTTCAGAAGAAATATTTACTAAGTTGATCATACCCATGCACTCGCATGAAGCGGAGTACGGAATGAAGAAGGGCACAAAGGCCTACATGAAGGCATGCTACGAGCTTTCCAAAGTTTTCTGGGCAAGACTGCGGAGTCTATACAAGATCACTTTTCTGGAGCAGAAAATTTGGGATGGAAAAATCTACGAAGAAGCAGACTTGCCTAAGGTAGAAGGACAAAGAACGAAGAATGTGGTTAAGGGGTCCACTTTCGAGATTACTCTCAAACTTTACAACAGGGACATGTCTCCTGCTGAAATTGCTGAAGCACGCTCGATGTCCGAGCGTACAATCGAGGGCCACTTGGCACAATGGATCGAAAAGGGTAGGGTGGATATTCACTCCCTTATGGAAAAGAGGAGGGTTAAGAAAATACTAAAGCAAGTAGAGCAAATAAATGAAGATTCTTTAACTGCAATTAAGAAGGCCATTGGCTTCGAAACTACATTTACTGAATTAAAGTACGTAAAGGCCTTTGAGTCTCTTCAGGCGTCGCAGGTAAAATAGAGGGAAGGATAGACAGAGTGCTGAAGACTCCTTTTGACCTATTCAAAAGAAGAGCAAATTGTTTTAAGTTTCTCATCTCTTCCAATACTTCGGCATATTCAGAATTAGCGCTAAGTGCTTTAAGTTTCTCATTTCGTGCTCTTGCTCCTTTAATGGGCTCAAAGCCCTTTAAAGAAAATCTCGCCAGATACGTTTCATCGAAAGTCATCTCTTTACATTCGTCTCATCTTTTAGTACAATGCTTTTGTGGTATTTGAAACTCGCAAATTTTCTGATGACTTCTGCCTGTGACTAATCTAGGACGGAT
>CAZMYK010000058.1:0-12316 GCA_964570435.1 uncultured Saprospiraceae bacterium
GGAAATCTTACTACTGCAGAAGGCTTTTCTTCAGTGGCACTTGGAGCTGGCACAATTTCATCAGGTGACTATTCTTTTTCAATGGGGAGACAAGCAACAGCCTCTGGTACGTTTTCTAACGCTTTCGGAGATAAGACAAGCTCTTCCGGTCGATATTCGAACGCTTTTGGGAAGGAAACTACCTCCGCCGGTTGGTACTCAACAGCCTTTGGGGATGAAAGTACCGCTTTCTCATACGGAGAAATGGCTATTGGTTCCTTTAATTCAATGTATACACCTAGTTCAATTCTAACATGGAATGCCAATGACAGACTTTTCGTTATTGGAAATGGTACTAGTGATGGGGATCGCTCAGACGCGATGGTTGTTCTAAAAAATGGTGATGTCAGCCTGCCAGACGGAAACCTGCTTGTGGGTAGGGACCAATCACCTATAAATGGAGAAATGGTTAGTGATACTTTTTTCTTTTTTGATAAGAGCCGGGCAGCATTTAGAGGTGGTTCGCTGATGAGCTCGAGTGATTGGGCACCAGATTCCATAGGCGTGCACTCGTTCGCGTTTGGTTTAAATAGCAAGGCTACTGGGTCGGCATCGTTTTGTTTTGGTGAAAATTCAGAAGCAAATGGCCCTTATTCTTTAACAATAGGTAGTGATGCAAAAGCCAATAGTTTTTCGACTGCAATTGGTTTTTCAAGCGATGCAGTCAATTCATCTACAGCTCTAGGTGGAAACTCTTTTGCTTCTGGGTTTGCTTCATTAGCACTTGGAACATCAAGCAATAGCAAAGGAGACTACTCTACAGCAATTGGTTATGCGAGTGAGTCGGAGGGTGATTACTCAGTCGCCTTAGGGTCAAGTGTATCACTTGGTAGCTATTCCGTTTCTGGGGGATCAGCAAGTTCTTCTGTCGGCTTTGGGTCGACTGCCTTTGGCGTAGCGAGCGTTGCCGAATCTTTTGGAGAAACAGCAATTGGAACTTGGAACACTGATTATACGCCAAATGACGTAGAAAACTGGAATTCGGATGATAGGATTTTTGTTATTGGAAATGGCTCAAGTCCTTTTGCACGCTCCGACGCTATGGTAGTTCTAAAAAATGGAGATACAGGAATAGGAACATCATATCCTACAAAACCATTGCATGTAGTAGGTGATATGTTAATAGAATCAGAGTCTAATGCAAATATCATAATGAATACGACTGGAATTACAGATGGTCGAATACTTACTAGAGAGGTCTCTACCAACGATGTTTTTGTAGGCGACATCGACGATAATGGTGGCGACCTTATTTTCCGCGCGGCTGGTGAAAACAAGATGGTCATAGGAGACTCTGGCAATGCAGCCTTATATGATGGAGATTTCTACAGCTTAACTAGCAGCAATAATCTTGGAAGACCATCAAACAAATGGAACTTCCTATACCTTAATGGAGGTACAGTGACTGGCTCAGATCGAAGATTAAAAACAAAAATCAAAACCTTGGGATACGGCTTATATGATATCATGAAAATGAAGCCTGTTTCCTATGAGTTGAAGTCGGACCTTGGTGATGTAAAGTTAGGTTTGATTGCCCAAGAGGTTGATGAGCTTGTTCCTGAAATTGTCCACAAACCAGCAGATCCTGCTGAGCACTTGGGAGTAAGTTATGTAGAATTAGTCCCAATTCTAATAAAAGGAATGCAGGAACAGCAAGAAATAATAGATGAGCTTCAAAACGTCAATTCTACTATTCTGAAGAAGTTAGCTTTGCTAGAAAGTCAAATTAGCAATGAGGTCAGGTCAACTTCAGTGAGTAATCGGTGATAATTTGCTTTGCAATCTTTCTTCAAAAATCCATGAATTCATAGAGGTTTTACTTTCCTTCGCGACCGATATTTGGGGTAAAGTCCATTTACAATGAAATACCTTATCCTTATCATCATCTTAGTGCCTACCTTATTAATGTCTCAGAATGTTGGGATCGGAACTACCACACCAGATGCTTCAGCCCAATTAGAAATCCAATCGACTGACGGTGGAGTTCTAATTCCACGATTGTCAACCACCGAAAGGAATGCAATTTCCAATCCAGCAATTGGTCTTTTAATATACAATGCCACTTTAAATAGGTTTGAATTTCATAACGGTATTGCTTGGGAAGCCATTGGTGCAAGCGGTACAATTGACAAGATAGCCGATCTTGATGCTGACACCTATGTGCAGGCTAAAGAGAATGCCACATCTGACTACATTCAATTTGACGTCGAAGGAAGCGAGGCATTGTCGATCCTGAGAAACACCAATGGAGTTCCCAGGTTAGAGATCGTTGATAATGTATCAAACAGTATTGCGATTGGAGAATTTGCGGGAAACAGCTTGAATAATGATAGTCAATGGAATGTGATCATTGGAAAAGAGGCTGGTGAAAACCAAACTGGAGACTATAATGTAATTATTGGAGGTAAGGCTGGAGAACTTACTAGTTCTGGATCTGAAAATGTAAAAATTGGAGTTCGGGCAGGACAGAACAATGCAGGAAATGAGAACACATTTCTTGGCCGGGACGCTGGTCGAGATGCAAGTGGGAGTAAAAATGTAGTGATCGGCAAATCAGCTGGAATTGCTAGTGGTGACAACAATGTCCTGATAGGCCTCGAAGCTGGAACGGATATGAGTGGAGCAAACAACACCATTATCGGCAACCTCAGTGGATTAGTTGGTAGTGGCGACAATAACACATTTCTTGGAACCGGTTCGGGAGAAAATGCTAGAGGTTCAGGAAATGTCTTCATTGGCAAAGGTGCAGGTGCCGATGAAACCGGAAACAACAGAATGTACATTGACAATAACAATGACGCTACCCCCCTGATCTACGGCGAATTTGATAATTCCAGACTACTAATTAATAGAAAACAAACAATCACATCTGGAGAATTTTTTGGGGTCACAGCACCTACGAATGGCTTCGGAGGGATGTATATGGAAACCAAGGGTCTTAGTTCCAGCAAGCCCTTTTATGGCTTCGCAATCAATGGAATACAAGCAAGCTACATCTACCATGATGGAGGCACGGATGAGATCAAATTTCACAATGATGGTGACCGATTATCTATCAAGGACAATGGGCGAATTAGAATAAATAATCAATATGAGCTACCTAGCATAGATGGTACTTCAGGTCAATCTCTGACTACTGATGGAAGTGGTAACCTTTCCTGGTCAAACGCTGCTGGAGCAGGCCACTTTGAAGTAAGTAGCGGGACTGTTCGCCAGCTAAGTGGCTATAACCAGAACTTTCTTTTTGGAAAATCTAGCATGCCTTCCGACGGTCAAAATGCTGTAGGTAGTTTTTTCTTCTTCGAAAAAGATGAGGGAGCCTTTAGAGGTGGAACTTTGAGTGGGAACGAATTTTGGTCTCCGAGTAATACTGGTTCTGGATCTTTTGCTTATGGTTATGATCCCGTGGCTAGTGGAAATTATTCAAATTCCCTTGGCTTCGGCACGGTTGCACAGTCCTTGGGTGAAACTGTTCTTGGGATATATAATGAAATTTCACCCACCTTCAATGCAAGCACATGGCAGCCTACCGATGCCTTATTTACTGTAGGAAATGGTGAAAACTTCTTGCAAAGATCGAATGCTATGACCATTTACAAGAACGGACACACACAATTCAAGGGGCTAACAGAAATTCTTGCCAAATCGAACGATGCCATCCTATCCATGACTAGCAGCAGCGGAAGCTCGTCCACTGACAGCCGTGTCATCGTAAGGCAAAACAATACTGAAGATGTCTACTTAGGCGATGTCGACGCAAATGGAGGTAACGTTATCTTAAGGTCTAACGGTATAGATGGGTTGACAATCGACCAATCTCAAAACATCGGAGTAGGGGAAGACGACCCTACAAGCAAACTACATATTTCTTCTTCCTCTAGTCAAAACGCAATGCAGGTCGATATCGACGGCATTTCTAAGTTGGTACTTTCTGCAAATGGTGGCCTTAGCATTGGAGGCAGCGGGACACCTCCAGCAGATGGATTAATAGTTGGCAACCTAAGTATTTTTGACTTCGCGGACAGAAAACTAAGAGTAACACCGCAAGGAGAAATTATAAGAGACGATGAAATCTCCTGGATGAATATACCCATGGCTCATTTTGATCAACTAGCATCAGGTGCTGCATATCCTTATGAATTGCAGATTTTTGGGCCCATGGGATTTAACTATGCAGGGATTAACTTTCCACATAAGGCTAGGCTCTCAAAAATGCTGATAGAATTTCAAGACAATGTAACGGGTAAGCTAACGGTAAGATTAATGCGTTCTAGTGCTGGAAACACCACGGAAATTACTAGAATTTCTCCGACAGGAAATAGTGCTAGCACACGAGTTGAAGATAAGACATTTTCACATACCGTAAGTAATGGGCTCTACAATTACTACATCCAAGCTGAGCAAACCGACGGACGAGTCGGTGAGCATGTGAAGATATATCGAATCGCTTTTGAGTATAAAGAATTCTAGGTCTACAACCTAGCAAGGTCCAGAATTTGCTTGGACCTATCTCAACTGCATATTTAAGGAATCACATACTAATCCGTATTAAAAAGTAGCACGCATAAAATGAGACGAAAGTTACAGAACCCTAATTCGGATTCCTCCTCATCATCATTTCAATGAAATTAATATTCAAGGTATTTGGTTAGAAGTGAGCTGGGAAGGTGAAACCTTGACTTAGAAGTTGATTTTATTGCCAGCCTTATTGGGAAGTATTTGTCGATTGGAAGAGGTGCTACTCTCTAAATTCGTAGATGCCGCCGGTGCCTGTAATCGTATAGATTTTGTTGCTTGCAATACCATAGTCAACTATGGGAGAATTGCCATTGATCAAATAGGAAACATCTTGAAAGAAATCTACATTATCGCGCTCCATAATAACGAGACTAGGTGTCTTATTAAGTCCAGGATTATTGTGGTAAAGCAAGTCTTGAACTCCTTGCGTTTTGAAGCTCTTAAGTTCTGGGTCTTGTCCATTACCAGAAATGGTTTCCTTTAATGTCCAAAAACCATTCTCAACTAGGTACAAATCCACACCCTCTTTTTCACCCTCCACATATAAGTAGTCATTGCTCTCTACGGCCACCGAAATGCCATAATGCTCGTCAACTTCTACACTTGTGTTGTAAAATGTATTATTGGTAGACCAGAAATTGTTAAAGAAATTAAAAACGGTCGCTGAGCCCGCCTCTGAAGTTGAGCCAAAATCTTTAAAGGGTGCGCCAACCAGAGCTCTATTTTGATTGATATCAACACTGAATCCAAATCCATCTCCGCTTACAGGTCCTGAAGCTGCAAGGCTGGTCTCTAAACTGTTACTCGAGTCATAAATATAGGCACTTCCCGGTCCATAAGAAGCTGGAAGTGGGAAGAAGTTAACATCAATTTCTGGAGCACCTATCATTGTCTTGCCTCCATCATAAGCAATCGACCACCCATACAAGTCATTTACTGAAGCATTAGGGGAAGAAAATGTATGTGAAATGGGCCAGAAAGCACCAGATGGAGCGTACTTCCTTACCTTTTTATTTTTGGGGTCTCCCACCAGCAGAAAATTATTTTCTAGCACAAATCCAATAGCGAAGTTTTGCCCTGAGTTATGAGTGGTAGAAAACAATCTTAGGACATTGCTCCAGTTTCCTCCCGCTACCGACTGTTTGAACAGGTCTAAATGGACTTCATAAGTACTAACATTCGGAATTCCAGATGGTACGGCGGTCCTGCTTCTGACAGCAATAAGATTCCCTTTGGCTGCCATTGCTGTCACTTCTTCTCCCAATACATCAAGTTGGTAGGCAGTGTCTGGCAGATTGAAGGTCCCTGAATTACCGAACGGGCTGGAACCACCCAAATTAATCCACTTTGTGCCATCGTAGCCTTCATATCTCTTGTTACTTGAATTAAACCTTATCGTTCCCTCTGTTGGCGCCTTGTCGTCATCTCCGATCTTGATCTTCCCATTAACATGTACCTTCTGGTCAGGGTTATTTGTCCCGAACCCTGTTTCTCCATCTTTGTCAATCTGCATTTGAGCTTCGTTCACAGATCCTAGGATAAGTTGAGCTGAAGAATATAGCCTTGTAATACCAGCCCCTCCTCCGCCGGTCGCTACTCCTATTCGAAAATTATGAGATGTACTTCCAATTCTGAGATCTCCAGGATTTCCTGCATCAAGATTCCAGTCTCCTCCCTTAACATCTAATTGCGACTTAGGCTCAATTACCCCTATTCCAACATTCCCCACAGAATCTATGCGCATGTATTCTGTAAATGTAAATGTTGCATCATCATAGGTAGCAAAAAGAAAATCTTTATTGGGCTGCCAACTCATAGCGGGATTGGGAAACATCTCACTACCACTGAAAAACCGAATGTATCTTGACTTGTCCAGATTAGAAACATTGAATTGACTTGGCTCAGAAATACTTGGGGAACGAACATCCAGCGTGAATTCAGGATCGCTCAGATTTACTCCTACTTTTTGACCATAGATTGGAATAGACGCTATGATCAATACAAATATTAAAATTTGCTTCATTGTTTTTTTACCACCAATATATAAGGCATGGCATGATCACTAAATAGCTAATTAGTCAAAAGCACCTGCCACTTATTTATTGGACGTTTTGGAGGTTTAAACGCACACGCATACCTAAGTCAAAACACGGCATATCATTTGTCACCTATATATAAGTGTAAGAGTTTGATTATAAATTACTTACAAAGGTTTCTTGCAGATAATTCGGGACTTCAAACTCTGGGGCTAGATCTTTGAAGATCTTGTTAATCTTCAGCGAAGGCCCACCACTTCTGAATAAAATTAAAATAAACAGTATTCCGACCAACTCTTCTTTTTCGCATGCCGTCTTTACTATTAGAAACATAATCTATGAGATTCTTAACGACCATCATCTGCACCCTCCTTTTAGGAATCAGCTCATCCCTTGCTTGCAACTGTGGAGCTAGTCCCTCCTTTTGTGAAACTGCAGAACGAAGCCTCGGGATACTAGAGGTGGAGGTAGGAGCAAAGTACCAGAAGCCTGAAAACTTCAAATACTTTGTCGACTTTAAAGTCCGCGAAACACTCTATTCAGTGGATAGCATCATTTACAAGGATCTGACCTTAGTTCAGGGTTATAGCACTTGCGATGAGTTTATCTTCGACGAATTAAAAAGTGGAGACCGATTGATCATCACCTACGCATATGTGAGGCAGGATGAAGACGCCAACTTTCCTGCGGTTTCTCTAAGTATTTGTTCGATCGACTACCTCTGGCTAAGAAAGCGAAAAGTGGAAGGATGGATTACCGAAGTAAATCACAATGAACCTGAACAAAGTATCCCCTACAGGCAATTCAAGAACAAAATCGACGAGCTATGCGAACTAGAAGTACTAGATGAAAGTTCGATTGTTGTCAAGAATGATATTGCAAATGGGCAGATCGGACTAAGCAACACGTCAAGTTTTGACCTGTCGATCCAAGTGTTCAGCTCAGCCGGGCAATTAGCCTTTGAAAGTAGTATCAAAGCAGAGGAGGAGAAAGTGCTCAACTTTAGGGACTACCCATCTGACATCTACTTTATTAGATTCCGCAATGAGTTCACCCAGTTTACCTTGAAGTCACTCAAGGTAATGTAGAAACAATTAAGCTCCAATCATCAGGAAGGCTAAGTAAAAAAACCTATGCCCATTATCAGAAATAGGCATAGAGTCTTAGGTCTTAAGCCGCTTCGGCCGCTGCAATCATCGTAGTCGCCATTACACCGTAAACCTCCACCCAGGCTTCCCTGATCTCACTTGTAAAGTCATCACCAAGGCCAGCTTCAAGGGCACCGATTAAGGCCGCTCCCACATCATCGTAGTGCGCAGCTTCTACACCGTAGCCAACATGTCGCTTGCCTAGATTCTGTAAGACAGGAACGAGTTGGTCCAACTTACTCAGGCCATTTACCGCCCCGACTAGCATGTCGCGTAGCTTATTTCTCTGCCCACTCATCACTTCTGGATCAACGGGGAAAAGAGCCTTGGCACTTGGATTAATTTCGAATAACTTATCGTAAAAGATTACCACAGCTTGGTCGGCAATGGGTATTACTTTTTTGAACGAATCTTGAACGAGCTGAATAGTATTTTCTTTCATAACTATTAATTGATTTATTTATAATAAAAAACCACCCATATATGTAAGAGTGCTAAAATTGTGATCAATACTGAGCCTAGGATGTGTGATACATACCATACCTTGAATACACCCTGACCGAAGGACTTAATGAAATTGGTATTCAGTAAACCCAGGAAAAAATTAAAGAAGAAGGTCACGGCTAGGATGAATAGATATCCAAAACCAAATCTCGCAGAATGCACAAAGAAAACTGCAGGAGAAAGTGCGCCTGTCCATCTATGAAAGGCAAGCAACCTGAGACTGCTTTTCTCCTTCTTTCTGATCCTTACTAGCGTTAGGAGCCACTGCATTGCAATGAAAATGAAGAGCGCCAATCCGGACCATCTTTTATACCCCTCAATAGCCTGCCATTCACTCAGATATGGGACCTCTATCGCAAGGACATATTGTAGGATGAACAAGAAGAGAAGGATGTAGCCAATGTAGATGTGAGTCTTTACTCCCAAGGCCTATATTTTTTCCGCAAAGGCAAGAATTTCTCTGAAAGTCTCACCTCCTACTTTTTCGTCAACTGCTGACTGAAATTTGTCAACGCTTGGAACAACATAACCTGCACTAGACCACTCATCGCCAATCGCTGGAACTTCTTGGTCCTTGAAACCCTTCACTTCAGCGAGGAAGGTGTTATAGGTATTCTTAACTCCTTTTCTGTACACGCTTACCAAGTCCAACATTTCACTCATTGACAAGGAGTCAGAAGGATAGGTCCAAGTTGTCGCTCCCATAATGTCTCCAAGAGCCCAATCAGTCTTAGGTGTATTCTTATGGCCGTTATGACATGTGACGCATGGTCCAGCTCCTGCGATGTCCGGAAACATTGCTGTATGGAGTTGATTCTCTTCATCGTAGAAGAATTCTGGCTTTGAGCTCTTCCTAATTTTCTCGAACTTTTCGGCTTGTACACCGACAAACTTGTTCGCCTTGACAATTGGAAAATCAGAACCTAGGTAGAGACCAAGTGGGACATCCGTCTTCTGTATCTCGTTAGAAGTTCCCCGCAAGAATAAGGCTGGTAGCGGCCCTGCCTCGACATCGCTTTCTTGCCAATCTTCGTGAAAATTGATACCTGCCTTCTTACCTAGTCCTACTACCTTGGAAGTGTAGAGGGTCCTTGTTTCCTCATTCTCTTTGGCAATGATCTTGAAAGCATCCTCAACAGAAAATACCTTCTTTTCAGCGCTAGTTGTTTCAGCGAATGGATCTGCACTTCCGCAAGATAAACAGGTGAATATGGCTATGATGGATAAGCAATAGAAATAATGTTTCATAACTAGTAGATTTTTAAAAAATTATAGTGAATTATTTACTTTATCATTTTCTTAATTTCTTCAATTTCCGACGCTGCAATGTGTTTCTTTTCGGACCCGTAGGGGTCTGCACCTCCCCTCGCATATAACTCAATAGCCTTGAATGGAATCGTATCCTGCATTAAGTGAGGTGTTACCATGACATGATTTCCATGGAAGTCATGGCATTGTAAGCACGTCTTCCATTCTCCATTGGTAATCAAAGTGGTGTGTGGAATATCAAGGGGGTCCTCAGTGATTTCAGTATCCGAGTGACATTCTTGACAATACGCCAGGTCCGTCAGAACGATTCGTTGGTTCTTATGTTCAGAGTGGCAGCTTTCGCAGTTCTCAGCACCGAGATTTTTCCTAGCATCAGCAAATCGAGGCTCCTTAAAGCGGTGCACCGGATGTCTGTCATTGGGCCGGTTATGGCAGTTGAGGCATTTCTTGTTATCCACATCATCACTTCCGAAATTAACGGCCTCCTTACGCTGACCAAATAAGAACTTAGCATTCGCATTCAGCTGCTGAAACATGGTACCTTTGGAATCTGAATGGCAGTCACCACAAGCCAAGTCCTCATGACCCTTGTTCATCTCCCCTAAGGCGAGATAGGTTTTCTTGGCAGGAATGGCAAAACCCGCAAGTAGAATAAGTGAGCAAAGAACACCTGCTGCAATGGCCAGTCTGCGGTTCGACTTCTTTTTTGCAAGGACTGCATTTCCACTTTCGGTACACTCTATAACCACATCAGGACCCAAGGGAAATGACTGACAAAGGAGCACATAACCCTCTTCCTTCTCCTTTTCTGACAAACCGAAGTCTTGCAAAACCTGGACAGGCCCCGAGACCTTCTTTTGTTTGCAGCTAGAACATATTCCCTGCTTACAGCTATAGGGAAGACCTAGTCCGTTTCTTATAGTGGCATCCAAGATAGATTCTCCAGGCTCAACTGGTATTGAGTTTCTTCCTGTCGGGGTGTTGACTTCTACAAGGGCCGGCTCTGTATTTTGAGGTCCGTCTGCACTACTTTCAATCGTAAAGTATTCAAGAAAAATGTTTGATTTCTTAATATTTAAAAGCTCCAGTGAATGCTCAGCATTACTTAGAACTGCCGGTGGACCACAGACAAAATACTTAGATTTACTAATATTTTCTACGTATTTTGTAATTAACTCTGCTAATTTCTCTTGACTTAGAATTCCTCTTTCTCCCTCCCATGCTTCATCCACTTGATCCAGGCAATGTACAATGCTTACTTGTTTTTTGTCTTGAATCTCATCAAAGTACTTGCCGAATATGATATTCTCCTTATCTCTATTGCCATAGATGAGGGTAACCTTGGATCTTGGCTCGTTCTGAAGAACGTGATCTATCATCGATCTGATAGGAGTAATGCCACTTCCTGCGGCTATAAATACGTAGGATTGTGGTGAAAGAGAGTCTGTCAACAATCTAAAATTCCCCTCTGGGTAGCTCACTGACAAGGTATCTCCTTCCTTCAAATCATCTACTAAGAAGGGTGACATTTTCCCACCTTCCACCTTCTTAACTCCAATCTGTAAGCCTGCACTTCCTGCCTTGCTGCATATAGAATAACACCTCTTCGTGGTAGCTTCCCCAACCTTATGCACAATAACATATTGCCCTGGAAAATACTTGTAGGCCGACTCCAAGTCTTTGGGAATTTCAAAAGAAATAATCTTAGCACTTTCAGTGCTGCTTTCAACATGCGAAACGATTAGATCTTGAAACATATGCGTATTTATACTTAGACAAATATAAGTATTTAACTAAGTATTTACGTATACGGTGCCGATTTTATACTTTTTTAAGTATAAGTACTTATTTTATTCGCTAGAACAGCACCCTCACTGCCATCAATACTCGTGAAAGAGCCTCTTCCTAGAATTTCCTATGGCCTGCTTCTCCCTTAGCGGCAATAAGCCAGGAAAGAATTTTCTATTACTAGAGCAGAGGAAATTTATACTTCAAGGAGTCAGCAGAGCAACTTAGCAACTGTGTGCGCAAACATTGCTAAAGCGAAGGAAGATTCTGAGAAACATTGAAATTTAATGGTAAAAATAAACCTACCTTGCCTCCTACAAGTAGCACAATACTGCTGGACTAAATCTAATATAATGAAGTACCTTAAGTCTATTTTTATACTTGCAATCGCAATGAATACAAATTTGAACGCACAGATGAATAAATACGAATTTATCGACGAGATAAATGAGCTGATTGCTAAGATGACCATCGAAGAAAAAGTAGGGCAGATGACCCAATTGACTCTGGATGTGATCAGTAAGGGTGGGAATATGTACTATAGTTCAGAACCTTTCGAACTAGATGACTCACTTGCTCGCGTGGCTATGGTCGATTACAAGGTCGGGTCTGTGCTCAATGTTGCCAACAATAGGGCAAGAAGTCCAGAGGTTTGGTTCAATACCATATCAACTCTCCAGGACCTTGCTACTAAGGAAACTCGTTTGAAAATTCCAATCGTGTATGGAATCGACGCTATCCATGGAACAACCTACACTGCTAAGGCTACCATGTTTCCTCAGCAAATCGGAATGGCAGCTACTTGGAATACAGAAATTGTAACGGAAGGAGCTGGGGTCAGTGCTTATGAAACAAGGGCAAGTTCCATTCCTTGGAACTTTTCACCAGTTCTCGACATGGGAAGGAATCCATACTGGCCTAGGATTTGGGAGACCTTCGGAGAATCACAAAAGCTTACAATCGAGATGGGCCTCGCTACAATAAAGGGATATGAAGGGGCAGACAAGAACAAGA
>CAZMYK010000059.1:0-12301 GCA_964570435.1 uncultured Saprospiraceae bacterium
CCTGCGTGCCCAGGAAGGTGTTGTTTGATCCGCTACCATCCCTACCGCTATATAGTCCTAAGAAGACATTTGAATTTCCGGTGTTGAATAGTTCGCCAGAATAAGAACCCACCATGGTGTTAGAAATACCTGAATTCATTGTCGTTCCTGCTCCATATCCCACTGCTGTGTTCCAGTGATCCGTGTCGGGTGTCGACTTGCCTGCCTCGAAACCTAAGAGTGTTCCCTTACCTTCCGATGCTAGATGAAGGGTCTTCTTGTCCAAGACCATAGATTCGAAACCCTCTGCACTAAAACGAATGGAATCTTCATCATTGCTATTCTCCACTTCAATGAAGGGATCTTCATCTGTATCAGAAATCTTAGAAGAAGATGAGGATGCTGCGACAGCCTGCCACGACGTTCCATTATAAAACTCGAAGCGATTGCTCTCCGAATTGAACACTAGCAAGCCTGTGGCTGGACTAGGTACTGCATTTCGTTCGTCGTTGGTCAACCTCGGAATTAGGATTCCACCGGTATTTGATTCTACTTCAAGTTTAGCCGAAGCATGCGGTGAAGTTGTACCCACTCCGATATTTTGACACAATAGGTAGGCTGGGGATAGTAAAAAGAGTACTAAAAATCTCATTGAAAATTACTTTTGCCTAAAAATGCCTAAGGAAATTGAAGTAAACCTATATGAAATCATAGATTTTTTTGTGAATTGTGACAATAGTCCCTAACCCAATAACTCCAAAATGGGATTGAAAATCAAGGAATGCCGATAAAGGTGCAAGCGACCAATAAACTAGCATTTACCGCTCAAGTAAAAAAGCCCTCCTCCTGATGTAGAACATCCTGCATGATGCGATTCAAGCAGGTAGCGAATCTGATCTTCATCACAGCCCAAGCAAGCTAGTATTATCGAGATCTTGTCGTATCCATGCGACCACTCGTTGCCAGTCATGGTACTCATGGCCCCTGCCATGGATCTCAAGGTTGAAATTATCCCTCCCTGCTAAGACTTCCTCCAAGCTTGTCACATTCTCGATTGGAACCATCGCATCCTTTCTGCCGTGGACCAGTAAAATCTTGTTCGGGAAATGTTCGATAAAGTGGACCGGCGAACTTCTTAGAATTTTCATTCTAAGGTCCTCAACATTTCTTGTCTTGCTGAGAAACATATAGTTGTATTGGCCCATGTACCTGTACCTAACTCTCATGCTATAGAAGTCTGAGGGACCAGCAATCGATACGATTCTTGCAATGGATGTATCTCTAATTCCCATCAAAAGGGAGACCGTTCCTCCCCTACTTACACCGCATACTGTTATATTGCCTTCATCAACGCCTTCGAATTCATTCCTTACTAAGTCAAGCAATCTTAAGGCATCGTTAGTGGCACCATCAAAGGCGTCGCCAAAAAAGCCATCTGAACAATAGCGCTTGTTTTTATACACCAAGGCTTGACCTCTAAAAGAAGGAACCACGACGAAGTGATCTCTAAACTCTGAGAAAACGTTGTTGATGTCCCTATGCGTTAATACCACACTGGGCTTCTTTTGATTTAGACCGTTAGTCCAAACAAAGGTCGCATAGGTCTTCTCGTCGTCGTATGATTCTGGCAATAAAAGTGCTCCATAATGTTTTGCGTCATTCTTGTAATGTTCAATAATTAATAAGTCTCTCTTTTGAGAATATTGAAATCTATCTATGATGTGAAAACTATCACTCTCTGCGTCAAATTGATTAAAAGAAAACATGACCTCACTTAGGATGGTAGAATCAAGGGGCATATACAAACTGTCCGAATTCAATCCTTTATTTAGATTGACGTTGGAATATGAAATCCTCTTTAAACAATCACACGTATTGTAACGGAAATAGCAAACAACAAAAATGATCAGTGCGCTAAGAATAATCAGCGCTTTTTTAGAAGTATTGTCCAAATGTTCTTATTTAGGTATATCAAAAAAATCTGCGGCTCCCTGCCCTCTCGCATTTTTGTTTTTCTGATGATTCGAAAATACATATAATAATTTCGCTCGGGACTATGGTTTAAATGTTCCCAAAATGAGCCCCGTCCCGTAAATATCGAGACGGAGCCTAGTTAACGTGCATAATGCTAAGATCCTGGGGCTATTTATTGGTCTTCTTCGACAACTTCGAAGAGATATTAATAAGACTTTCAAGCCCAACAGCTGTGAATGGATCGATACCTTGTCCATCGCCTTGACTACCTCCAATGAAGGTAGTTGGTAACTGGATTCCTTGCGGCCCGGCTAAGGCCTTGGCGACGCCAATTGCCATGTCCTTTTCGATCTGTGCAGCTGTCAAAGGATCAAGACCAGCCTTCACCTTCGCTGCAGCGACTGCAGCTTCGGCTCTACCCTCTTGTTCTGTCTTGTCAGCAACGTACTTTGCTTGCAATGCTTCTTGCTGGGCAACATCCTTCATTTGCTCTGCCAAGATCACAGCCTGGATCTTCTGAGCTTCGTACTTTGCCTTCGTCTGTGCGATCAATTTGCGCCCCTCAGCCTCAGCAGTAAGAGCTTCTTGCTCAGCAGTTATCAAGGACTGCTTCGCAATACTCTCTTTAGTACTTTGATCAATCTTCGCCTGCAACTTCTTGTCTACTATTTCCTCATAGTCTACCTTAGGCACTGCGGCAAAGACAGCCTTAATATTGTAGGTCTGAACATCAGAAGGAATTCGCTTAGGCTTTCCTGTGACAGGGTCTTTACGAATATCTGCCTTCGTTATCTTCACTTGCTCACCGGAAAGAGTGTCCATGATGAAATCCGTTTTGGTTTCTAGGACATACTGACCATCAAGCAATTGATCTCTAAAATACTCCTTCAATTGGGACTGTCCGCCTGAATAGTGAGTCTCAGACTCCATTAGTTGAGCAGCGAATGCAAGGCACTCTTGCCCAAATGGCACTAAAGTTCTGAACTGCAAGGCTTCGGGTGTTCTATATGCCTTGTGAAGATTAATCATAGACATTTGATCACGCGGTAACTCCCATCTGATGTTTGCTCTGGCCTTTGCCTGAGTAGCATCATTGAACCTGATTTCGACAAGTCCATTTTCATTATCGAAGACGGTACTCATTACATCAGGCCAAGAGGTGGTTTTCGTAGGCCATCCCACAAAGTGAAGGCCTGGATCGAAAAGCATTTCTTCCTTACCTGTCCACTTGTTAAGGACGTAAGATCTTTCCCCGTCATTGTTGTGCACAAAGGGATTAAGAAAAAGCAAGCCACCCAATACCACTAAGAGATACAAGATCCACTTCCTACTGTCCTTAATTAGGTCGATAGGTTGAGGCTTATTGGCTGTCATTCTTTCCAGAACTGGGTCTGCAATGAGCAAAGCAATAGCAATAAATAATACAAAAATTCCTAGAGTAGTCATAGTCATTTAATTTAACTGGTTGTAAAATAGAGATAGGGAAACCCCATATCCTTTGATAAAAAGCATAGTAAATAAGGGCGAGATTGTCGCCAATACTGATACCAATACTTGTAAGAAAAAGTGGATTAGATCAATCCGGAATAGAAAATTTCAAGGCGGAACACATGGTAGTAGAATTTAAAGAGTTATGAATTAATAAGAGGATCACTTTCCTGCATTTTTAGCTGGAAGGACCTTGTACTATATCAACATTGTACAGTGATATCTTGGTTCCTGTGTTTAAGCTGGTACAGCTCAAATATCGTTTAGTACTTGGAAAAATCCGATCAACCGAAGCAAATACCCGAGCGGAAAAGGGAGATCAAAACATTAGAGGCAAGATCTCTTCTTCGTAAATCCTATTCAAAGATGAAGATACTAAGGAACCTTAAGGACTACTACTAAAAATTACTCTATTACGATCGATTACATATTTTTAGCTTCATTAATCCATTCCGACATCTTACCATCTTTTAGTATTTCCAGAATCACTTTTGTGACTTTGCTGCAGTTATATTTGAATCATCACTGTTGCTCCATGAAAAGAATAATACTACAAATTGTCCTCTTATTTAACGCGATCATCTTATTATCTCAAGAGCTCTCATTAGAAAGATGTTTTGAGCTAGCGATTGCAAATCATATCACTATATCTGAAGCAGAATACAAGGTCGAGGCTGCTCGCTTAGACCATCGAAGTCAACAGTTTGACAGACTACCAAGCCTATCACTAGGGACTAGCTTGTATACCTCTGGTAACGCGGTGGACCCAACCAATAACTCATTTGTTTCCTCTGCATTTCTTGGGCAATCGATCTTTCTTAATAGTGACTACACTATCTTAGATTGGGGTCAAGACAAATTAGAAAGACAACTAGCAAAAGACCAAGTCTTGGAAACTCAATATTCAACTTCTGTGGCAGTCAATGATATAAGGAATGAGGTAATCAGCCACTACGGAAAGATCTTAAGTCTTAATAATTCGATAGAGATTCTTGCTTTGAGTATCTCAGAAAGTGAAGAGCATATAAATTCAGTCAAAGAACTTGTAAAGAAAGGTAGGAAGCGAAAATCCGACCTGATGGAGCTAGAAATCCAACTATTAAATGAGCAGCTAGAGTATGCAGGAATTAGAAACGAGTCGGAGAGGCAGCAAAGTAAATTCAAGAACCTGATTGGCCTTAGTAACAAAAGTTCACTTCGACTTAAGAGCAATATCGATTATGGAAGCAGCGAGGCCCTTTCTTTGACACGAGACTCACTAGTAAAATCTAATCCTAGGTTTAAATCATCGATAAACCGAAGGGAGCAAGTATCAAAAAAAATTGAAATCACAAAGAAATCAAGACTTCCCAAGGTTACGATTTCTGCTAATGTAGGAAGTAATTTCTCAAGTTTGGCCACCCAGTTCAATCAAGGAGATTCCAGGATCATTTACGACAATTATTTTTTGAATGGTGAGCAGATATTGCTAGGTCGTGAGGTTCAATTATTCCAGACAAGCAAGACACCTTATTTATCACAGATAAGGGATAACATTTTTTATTCTTTTTCTGTAGGCGCAACTTACCCTATTATAAGAAACAACAAGTATGCGACCCAAATGCAAAAACTAGTTCTTGAAAAAGAACACAACGTCAAGGTAACTAATCAAATCGAACAAGAGCTCAGATTAAGATACGATGACATGCTGCTAGAACTTGAAAAAATTCAGACTGGTTTGACTTTGGACAAAGCTATTCTTGCAAGAGTAAAAGATCTATACCAATTAAAGTATACTGAATTCAAGATGGGAAAAATCAATGCCCGCGAATTCAAGATGGCAAAACAGGAACTTGTCCGTAAGAAGATACAAATTAAGGATAGATCCATTAAGTTGTTCCTACACTTAAAAGCCATTGAGCTTCTATAGCTTAATAGAGAGTTTGCTTCCTTAATACCCTCAGGATTATTAACAAGTTATGTGCTACCTAAATATTGTTAATTAGTACAGAGAAAAATTAGAATTGAAGAAATTTACACACTATTTCCAGCTTGATAGTATGGATTGTGGACCTACTTGTCTTCGGATGGTTGCAAAACATTTCGGACAAGAATTTTCACTAACAAGCCTTAGAGAAAAATGTCATATTGATCGCGCAGGAGTAAGTCTAAAAGGAATTAGTGAAGCTGCTGAGCAAATAGGCTTGAGGACTTTAGCGGTCAAGATTCCACTGATAGCAAAGAAAGGTTTTCCATCCCTAATAGAGGCCCCCTTACCAATTATAGCACATTGGAATCAAAATCACTTTGTCGTTGTTTACAAAATCTCAAAAAAGTTTGTTTGGGTGGCAGATCCTGCAAAGGGTAAAATAAAATTAGATCATCAAACATTTTTGAAATCTTGGGAGGTCACCAATGAAAAAGGGATATCGCTGCTACTGGAAGCAACTCCAATATTCTATCAACGAGGTGACGAGGATCTGCATGCGGGAGGCTTTGGTTTTCTCTTCCAATATCTAGCTCCGTATAAAAAACTACTAACACAGTTGTTGATCGGCCTTTTACTAGGTACTTTATTCCAGTTAATATTCCCCTTCTTGACCCAGAGTCTCGTGGATATAGGTATTGATGGCAGAAACCTCAGCTTCATTTATCTTATCCTGATCGCCCAACTGATATTGTTCTTGTCACAGACTGTTGTGGGATTCATACAATCATGGATCCTGCTGCACATTAGCATCAGAATTAATGTCAGTTTGATTTCTGACTTCTTGATTAAGTTGATGAACCTTCCGCTGGGATTTTTCGATAGTAAAAATACTGGCGATTTATTACAAAGAATTAGCGATCACAAAAGAATTGAGGCTTTTCTAACACAATCGACTTTAAGTGTTTTGTTGTCATGTATTAATCTGATAGTATTTGGTTGTGTCTTAGCGATATACTCTATCCAAATTTTTCTAATCTTCCTGACTTCGTCTATCCTATACATCCTATGGATTTTCATTTTTCTAAAAAAGCGAAAAGAGGTAGATTATAAAGCTTTCCAAGAATTATCGGACAACCAAGATTCACTAATTGAGATCATCCAGGGGATGGCGGAAATCAAATTGCAAGGCAGTCAAATCAAAAGAAGATGGAAGTGGGCTACGATCCAAGCTAAGTACTTTCGCACTCAAATTAAGAGCCTTACGATTAGTCAATATCAAGACGCAGGTGCCTTATCCATCACCCAACTTAAAGACATCCTAATTACATTTATTGCTGCAAAGGGAGTGTATGACGGTAATATGACCTTTGGAATGATGTTGGCTATTCAGTACATCATCGGGCAGCTCAACATGCCTCTGCAACAAATGATCGGATTCATAAGAACGGCTCAAGATGCCAAGATAAGTTTAGAAAGACTCGGTGAAATCCACAACAGTTCCAATGAAGAAGATCAAGAAGAGGACAAACTCAAGTATGTGCCAGATGATGACATCTCGATCGAGAATGTCTCTTTCCGATACACAGGAATTTCAGATCTTGTTTTGCACAATATCAACTTCAAAATTCCAAGAGGCAAGACAACTGCAATTGTTGGGACAAGCGGAAGCGGTAAAACTTCTTTGATAAAAATCCTCTTGGGTTTTTACCAGCCCACTGAAGGAAAGATCAAAGTCGGAAACCACCCATTAACAACAATAAGCCAAAAAATATGGCGCGAGCAATGTGGTGTAGTAATGCAAGAAGGTTTTATTTTTTCAGACACAATTGCAAACAATATCGCTGAAAGTGATGACAGCACAGATCTTTCCAAGGTGCATGCATCAGCAAAAACAGCAAATATCTTGGACTACGTTGATGGTCTTCCGCAAGGTTTCAAAACTATGATTGGACCTAAAGGGAACGGAATATCGGAAGGGCAAAAACAGAGAATTTTCATCGCACGAGCTGTATACAAGGACCCCAAGTTTCTATTTTTCGATGAAGCGACAAACTCTCTAGACGCCAACAATGAAAGTATTATAATGAAAAATCTTAGTCACTTCCTAGAAGGTAAAACTTCTGTCGTTGTAGCTCATCGCTTGAGCACAGTAAAAAATGCTGATCAAATCATTGTGCTAGATGAGGGCCGAATCATTGAATCAGGTACGCACGATGACTTAGTACGTCAAAAAGGCAGCTACTTCACCTTGGTCCAAAACCAACTCGAACTAGGAAATTAACAATCGTATGGCAAAACAAAATCTTATTGAAGCTATTGCCTCAAGTAGAGAGGAATTCTCTGATTTGATAGGCAACCCACCAGGATGGGTATTAAAAAGTGGAACAACAATGATTGCAATTGTTGTGCTCGTGATTCTAGGAACAGCGAACTTCATAAAATATCCGGATATTATAAATTGTTCAGGAATAGTGACGACCGAAAACCCTTCGATTCAACAAGTTCTAACAAGGAATAGCATAATTGAAGAGATCTACATCGACAATCTCCAAAAGGTAGAAGCTAGGACACCGATTGCCTATCTACAAAATACTGCAAAAAAAGATGATGTGGCAGTATTCATGAACTTCGTTGATCATCTCGAAACGTGTGTCAGCACCATTGAATTCACGAAACTAAAAATGCCTATGCATCTCCATTTGGGCACCTTGAATTCGCTGTATGCTGCACTAGGCACCAAAATAAGTGAAATGCAATTGCTGTTATCTCAGAGTTCTGTTTACAAGCAAGTGTTTACAATAGAAAAGGAAATCAAAAGTATTCAAAAGTTGAATCACTCTCTATCAAGAGAAAAAGAGCTGTTTAAACAAGAATTGCAAATCGTAACACTAGATTATGATCGCCACAAGTCACTGCTTCTTGATTCGATTATTTCTACATTAGAATATGAAGAAGTGAAGAAAAGGCATTTGCAAGCCTTAAGACAAGAGGAATCAATGACTTCAGGCATCATTCAAAATGAAATCAGAATAAGCCAACTTCAACTACAAATTGCTCAGTTAGAAGAGGAACGCAGTGGAAAAACACTAAACGTGAAGGCAAGTATCACTGAACTTGTCAATCGCATAAGTGAAGAATATACAAACTGGTATAGGGAGAATCATATCATAAGTGATTTAAATGGTAGGATAGAAATAAGCTCTGACTTGGTTGTGGGCAAAAATCTTGCAGCTGGATCTGTAGTCGGGTCCATCATCCCTCTGACTACTTCCAATAAACTCTTTGTTAGGGCTCAAATACCAACCTACGGAAAAGGTAAAATCCAGATTGGGAATCAAGGGATTGTTAGATTTGAAGCTTACCCCTACAAGGAGTATGGCAGCGTTCAATCCAACCTCGCTAGCATTAGCCAGTTACCAATAGCTAAGGCCAATAGTGAGCCCTACTATGAGGTCACCATCCCATTAGAAAAAGAAATGATCACTGACTACGGAAAGTTAATCCCATTCAGTCACAATATGAATGTGTCAGTGAAGATCATCACTGAATCCGAAAGTATTCTGCACAGAATATTTAGACAAATTTTGAACATCATAAAAAATAAAGCACAATGACTTTAATTGAAAAACTTAAATTATTGGACCGTGTTCACCAGCTGATTCGCAGGAAGGCCACTGGCACGCCCAAGCAATTAGCCAAGCGGCTGGATATGTCAGAAAGATGCCTTTACAATATCATCTCTTTATTGAAAGAAATGGGAGGTCCAATATACTATTGCTCAGCAAAGCAATCCTACTGCTATGAAAGAAGCGTGGATTTTGCCATTGGCTTTGTAGAAACTCGTTATTCTACGACACTTCGGGGAGGAAAGAGCGCCTTTTTAACAGGTATCCTAGTCACTGAAAATTATCTGCAGTGCCCCAGCTTATCTTGTTAGTGACAATGATTAAAGCCAGAGATCTGTCCTTATTTTAGTAGGTTTCCAAGCAAGGAAAACAGATTAAGGTAGGTATCTAGCTTAGCAATTATGGTGGATTAATCGAAATATACCACAAACAGAAAAGTACAATATGAGTGACAATTTTCTTTATGTAGTTTCAGAGCTGTTGAAGCGAAACGGTTTGGGTAGGCAATTAGAAAGACTTAGAATTGAATTAAATTCTAACCTCAACTATCCTTCTCTATCTTCAGTATCAGACACCCTCGAAATGCTTGAGATAGACCACATGATCGGTGAACTTTCAATGGAGGATATGTCACAAATTTCAATACCATTCTTAGCACAAATCAAAGATGATAGGTCACAAAAATTTGTTCTCGCTAGCAGACTGACGAATGATCGATTTCAACTTACAAGCGGTAAGAATCGAATTCTCGAATTAGAGCTAAAGGAATTTCAGTTTTTAGCTACTGGATTAGTAGTCCTTGTTGAACCCATCAAAAATAATTTCATCCAAAAAGTGACAGAAATTGTAAAATCACAATTTGCCTTGCTGATGTGCAGCTTTTTTTTCTTGCTTTACATTAGTCGCAACGCTGATGCCGAATTTCTCATCTTCCAATTTTTTACAAGCATAGGCTTCATTGTGTCCTCACAGATCATTCTTCTTGAAAATGGTCTGGAAGGGGCAATGGCAAAAAAATTCTGTGGTGGTGAAAAATTCGATTGCAAGAATATTTTGTTTTCCAAATTCGCAAGAGTCTCAAGGTCTTTGAAACTAAGTGACTTGTTGATTATCTATTTTAGTTTCCTAATTATTTATCCCTTCTTGACCTCTACAGACAGTCTCAATTTAACCTCCTCAATACTCAGCCTATCTGCTGTTCCCTTCGTCTTATACTCTTTGATAATTCAGCAAAAGCTAAAAACCTGGTGTAAGCTGTGTCTTCTCGTGGACTTAGTAGTTCTTGCGCAAGTGTGTGTGGTTTTCTTTGATACTACGCACCTTGACATAAGTAAGAGTTATGTCTTATTGCCTGCTACGTTAGTAGGTCTAATTATTGTTTCTGCTTGGTTTTTTCTTAAATCCGTCATCATTAAAAGCTTAAGCCACAGAAATATTGTCACAGACTTAACCAAGTTTCGTCGCAATTGGTATCTATTAAAGGGATATTTATTCTTTAAGAAACCACATGAAGTTCCTAGGGCGCTAGACTTCATTATGATTCCTGGTTCTAGAAATGGTATGTGGAATGTGATCCTAGTGCTTCAACCTTCCTGCGAAACCTGCCTCAATGTATTTGATATGGTCTTAAGACTACAGAAAAAGCTAGGCTGTTTCAAGGAAATCAAAATTGTATTCAATGTTAAAAAGCCAACAGAAAATCCAGATAATGCCTTATCCGCTATTAGCATAAAAGAGTCTTTTCACACAAGTATAAGCCAAGGTATCGAAAGATTTCGACGCTTGAAAGGTCAAAAGAAGGACGATGATCTAAATTCCCAAAACCAAACAAAGAAGCTATCAAAGGAATATTTAACACAGCAAGAAATAGTCAATTCCTGGTGTAAAGGGGAAGATATTGATAAGTTTCCAACAATACTGATAGACAACAGGGCGCTTCCTACCATCTATCACCCATTAGACTTTGAATTTCTGCTCAAAAACCTTTTTGAGGAAGAAGTCTCTATTAAGATGAAACAAAAGCCCTCTTTGCCTTTGGAAGATGTTCTCAATATAGATAACAATGCGCGTTGATATAATCAAATTTATTATTTAACTAAAAAAATTCAAACCATGTATTTAAGTGAATTTAAATCAAAAGCAGTTTTAATGGACAGATCAAGCATGAAGCAAGTCATGGGTGGTTATGGTTCATGTGGCTACAGAGACTCAAACGGCTACTCTATGTGTGGTCTTTCTCAAGCGGAAGCCCAATTTATGGCTTCAGGGCCAGGCTACTACTGGTGTTGTGCTAGTTGCGGTGGCAATGGCGGTGGAGCTTCCTACTGCTAATCAAGTAAGTTGGAGGAGGGATGCAATCTCTCCTCCAATATTAGTAATTTAGTTTATGAAATTATATTTTTTCTATGCCTTCATAATTTCCCAAGTACTTGCATGTGCGGGCGAATTTCAAGTCTTGTCAGAACAAAAATCAGTCTATACAATTGTACTTTCTGATATTCAGGAAAACAAAAGATACCACTACAAATCGGGAGTGACAGCAAGAAGCCCAGGTCTTTGTGAGATATCCTGGATTAATCAGGACAACATGGAGACTACTTATTGTCTTGATCCGAATAAAACCAATGATACAATTCGTATTGAACTTTTGCCCTCAAGTCGAAACTTGGAAGTTGCGCATAAGATTCAAGGATTAGACTACTTTTTCTATAGCATCAATGCAAATGATACGCTTCGCTTGCATTATAACCACAATGGCTTCCCCGAAGTCAAATCACCAAGCGTCAAAAGTAAAGTCGATAATTTTTTTCTTGCTAGCTATCAAAAATACTACGATAGCTTAATTGATCCTGAAATATTTCTCAGAAGCGACTACAGTAGACAGATTTTCGAAAAATGGGAACAAATCAGGGGACAAAAGAATCTTAAACGATTGCGAATTGACTACGTAAACCTAGATTCTGTGTTTAGAGTGACAGAAGATGCCTATATCAGTAAACTTAGTGAACTTAAGGAATTGGATTTGGCAGACAGTGAAACCCTGCTGGACCAAGTTACCAAAATGCGGATGTTCAGCAAGCTTTCAATTTCTAATTTTGAAAGTCACAAAGTAGAAGAAAGAAGAGCATATATGAATCGATCCTTCGATCCTCACAGAGTCTCTGATAGAATATATTTTCGTGCCATCTACGATGCATTTCTTAAAAGTGATACCATTCTAAATGAAGAACATTTAGAACAAGTACCAAAACACTTAGTGAAATTTTTCCACCAGTTAGATCTAGAACGAATTGCCAATCTACAATCCCTTGGCAAAGTTGAAAAT
>CAZMYK010000060.1:0-12271 GCA_964570435.1 uncultured Saprospiraceae bacterium
AATTGTAATTTTTGACCTCAGAAAGGTCTCACCAAGAATAGAGCATGGCCAACACATACAAGAAAGAATGCCTCCATATAGATCTTGCAGTAAAAAATCGAAAAGCCTTGCTACATGAGTCATGGAGGGCAGAATTCTTTCATACAATACTGGGACAATCCCTTGCGAGCTTAATGACAACACGGTGCACATTTTCAAGTGAAATACGCAAGTAAGAATGACCCGAATGATTTTCTAAGTGAGTCCGAACAGTCCAACTTCTAAGTTTGTATAATATCCTTGTAGCTAGAAGCGAAGTCCAAGGATTTTTCGTTTATTGGTAGTCAGATGCTCATCACGAGCAAGCAAGGCAAGGAAAATACTAAGAACTTTTGAGGGCGAGTGCTATGAAGAAAATTACGATACTATTGTTTGCCACACTCTTCCTTTCGCAAGCAAAGAGTCAGAATCTCATTCGCAACGGTGGCTTCGAAACATATGAAACTATACCAAATCAAGAAAATCAAGTTGCCCTTGCAACACCTTGGGAGCCGGTGGCCTCAACTCCAGAATTCTACTATATAGGTAGCTATTTTACGATTACCAACGCCACGGGAAACGGCTATGCTGGCATGATATTTTTTGACGATAGCCCCGATTCACGAGCTTTTGAAGCACTAGGCCAGCCACTAGACCAAGCGCTTGAAGCTGGTAAAAATTACTTCTTGCAATTTGCGGCATCTCAGTCACTGACACACTCTAGTTCGTGTCTCACGTTGGAGATATACGGCTTCCAAAACGCTCCACAAGGAAACCTTCCACCTACGGCGCATCTTAAGGAGGACGCAACTGCCATTCTATTGGGTGAAATAGAAATAACGAGCACAGCACAAGTCTTTAGGGACTACGAATTGTGTATTTCACCAAGCACTGATATCAACTACTTCGTTATTTCGACTCCAGAGTCGGAATGTTCCAGTTATGTCCACCTTGATAACTTTGAACTTTATGAAGTCAATGATGGCCGTCTATTTGAGCCAGAACTCAGCCTCTGCGATGGAGACAGCATCCTACTTGGGGTAGATGTTTCATACGCAGAATACATGTGGCAAGACGGTTCTACAGATGCGCTCTACCTCATTACAGAACCCGGATTGTACTACCTTGCAATAGATACAGTGTGCAGCACAGGTTTAACTGATACCATTACAGTTGTGAATTCAGGACTTGGAGTCCCTGAAAACTTTCTTGGTCCAGATCGAACTATTTGCAATGGCGATTCACTTGAAATTGTACTCCCAAATAGAACCGACGAAACTTTAATCTTCCTTAACGGCAGTGAAATAGATCGACTACCTCCGATCACAAGAGAAGGCGACTTTTATGTAAGAATCGAGAACATCGGTTGTATATATGAAGACCAGGTTTCTATCTCTCAATTTGAGTGCAATGAGTGCTTCGTCTCTTTCCCGAACGCCTTTTCACCTAATTCTGATGGAATAAATGACAGCTTCACCCTTGATAGCAATTGCAATTTTCTATCCGCTAGTTTGACCATCTTCGATCGTTGGGGCAACAAGGTCAGTCATTCCGAAGGGTCATCCATAGGCTGGGATAGCATTCAAGATCAAACCGAGCAGGGGGTTTTTGTTTATGTATTTTCTTACAAGGTAGAAGAACGGGGTGAAGTGATCGAAAAAAGAGTCTGGGGCGATGTGACGGTTTTTCCATAACCTTCGATAAGTCCGTAAAACAATGAATATGGTTTTACCTCTATTAGCCTTAGGTCTTCCAACAAAAAGAAGCGTCTAGCAGCCCCAAAACATAGCACCATTTTCCAACTAGCAGATTACTACTTCCCCTGGCAACAACTTGGTGCAGCAGCCAAGATCTAATTTCAAAGATAAGTTTCTGCGATCTTACTTGATTATCAATAATTGCTTCGATTGCTGTCCAACGACGTAGTCAAGCACTACAGTATAGATTCCAGTACCAGAAGTTGATAGATTAAAGGTGTGAGAATAGGACTTCATACCCACCAACCTCCTACTCGCGACCTGACTGCCTGAAAAGTCATAAACCCTTAAGGTCACAGGGTGGAAGGGGCTCGAGACATTGACCTTTACCAAGAATTCTCCAGCATTCGGATTTGGGGACACCGTCCAATCGAGGAACCTTGCAATGTCCAGAGGATCCTCTGGGACTTCATAAGAACCAAGATGCGTACTATCTGGATAAATGATAATTTCCTTTTCATGGATGAACAAACACCCATCTACCAAGGTATGAAGTGAAATAGCATATGTTCCAGTGTCCATAAATGTGATTCCCCGAGTAAATGCATCAATACTAGTGACATGTGCTATGGTGGAATCGATCACCCAAACTTGATTGACGTTAGGGCCATCTGTGACATTGACTGCAATCACCTCTACGTCAACAATACCTTCTGTCGACATCAAGAAGTCAATTCCTAGTCCAGGAACATCAACCTCAGCTACTGTGAAGTAGCTACCTGCATTACAGTCCGCACCATTTTCGACAATGACTTGGTAGTCACCAAAATCCGAAATCGCTAGCTCAGAGCCTTCGGCATAGAATAGATCATCTTTGAAAACAAGGTAGTTCAGAAAACTATCCTCGACAACATAATGCAAGGTATCCCCATCACACAATGTGGTGTCTGTAAAGACCTCCAAGGAAGCATCTAAGTCTACACTTTCTACGATTCTATCTAATTCAATTACGCACTCGTTCCAATCTTTTATTGTAAAATTATAAGTGCCAGTGGAAAGGTCTCCGACTTCAAATTCGTAATCACTTGTTGACATGCTAAATTGATCATCCTGCACGTCCCAGGAAATTTCAAATGGAGGCTGACCTTGAGTAATTCCAATCAGTACAGCAGCATCTTCCGCATCATCGCAAGTCAGACCCTGGATAATCGATATTTCGGCCTCTAAGGATGATACATCTAAAACTTCAATGGGATCAATAAAGTCATTGATACAAGAACTTTCTTCTGGCGAAATGTAGACTTGGTAGGTGCTTGCATCTAGACCATCGAAATAGGGTTCACTTTGCCAGCTTAGCCCACCATCAATGCTAAATTCTAGACCAGCACTATTCGTTACCTCCACACTTATACTTCCTAGCAAACCGACACAAGAATTTGCCGGACTGCTTGACAGACCTATTATACTAGGGATTCCCTTATTTACTAAGGTTACTGGAATCGCATCTGCCCTGAAACAAGACAAGCTTGGATCTCCAAGTAAGATCTGATAGTCACCTGCATAAAGCCCACTAAAAGTGGAACTCTCTTGCCATGTCGTCCCGCCATCGCTACTATATCTATAGGCATCTTCATTCGACAAAATCACCGAAATTTGACCATCTCCTTCTTCACACGATACTGGAGATTTGATTTCAATATCAAGTGACGCAGGAAAGGTAAACATATCAACCTCAAAGGTGGCATCTTGAGAACAACCTATTTCATTTTGTACTTCCAAGGTATAGACTCCTCCCTGGTCTACAATTATACTTTTTGTGTTCTCACCAGTATTCCAAAGGTAACTTACACCTGTAGGACCAGTTAACAGGGTAGTATCCCCTTGACAAATCACTTGATCACCAATTATTTCAAATTCATCAATACTCATCACTACAAGGTCTAGTAAAATGGTACTATCGCATCCCGGGTTTCCCAAATTCTTGTTGTAGGTGTATTCACCAGAATCACCAAGTTTTGTCCCAAAAAAATCAAAGGTATCGCCCTCACACACTTGGGCAAGAACATTACGAATTCCTCCACAGGCTTGGATTTCGATTGTCAACATAAGTATGGCAGAGCATCCACCTTCTTCACCTACTAGCACTTCATATTCTCCTACCTCATTGTACAATTGGCCTTCGATCACGATACCTTCACCAGGATATAAAACTTCATGTAACTCCAGTGTATCTGAAGAGATAAAGTTAAGCTCTATATTTCGGCTATTAGCGCAGTTTTCAATGAGGTAGTGACCTGATTCTGTTACTACTTGCCCCTCCAAGTTTATTGAACTGCCGTGACACAAAAACAACTTTTCAAAAGAGGATGAAACATTATTATCGATCACATTTAGGTACTCAACAAAAGTGCAATCTCCTACATCTTTTTCGATTAGATACTGTCCAGAATGATTGTAGGTTTCGCCAAGAAAGTCTACAGCCTGATCACATATGATTAAAGTCTCGTTGATCACCTTCTGCTCAGTCTGCGAAACCTTCAGAATGTATCTCTGCTCGCAAGTTCCATCAAAGTAAGTCCCCTTCCACTCTCCCACTCCGAATGATGAGCCTTCAAAATCGATCATTTCACCCTCACAAACCTCGAATTCAAAAACATCCGGTATACTGTCATATAAGTCAATATTGACCTTGATCGTTGAGTCGCAAAAGTACTGAGTCTCCCTAAATATCTTATAGTAACCTGGCTCATAGAACCACCGATTGGCAACAAATAGACTCCCACCTTCACAGATGAAGGTATCGATCGTGGTTTCTTGGTGCTCCTCTAAAAAAACCTCAGTGTATAGAATCGAATCACAACCTGCTTTCGACTCCAGTGGCTCTTGGTACAATCCTGCTTCGGTCACCCAGCCATCATCAATCCAAATCTTGCCTCCTTCACAAATGTGTCGTTCTCGAAAACCTATACTCGGTTCCAAAACTTCCAACTCTAATGTAGTTGGCGCCTTACAACCTCCGATGATGATTTCATCAAAGTAGCTACCTCCAGCGTAGATCTTATTACTTCCGAACTGAAAAAAATCTCCTTCGCATATGCTTCTGTAGATCGTCGTGTCATTACCTGTTAGGTAGCCCAGAGAAAGTGTAATAAGTGAATCGCAACCCCTTACTGTAAGAGTTTCAAACGGATATTCTCCAGGACTACTAAGGGTCTCTCCCATAAATTCATAGCTGCCTTCATCACAGATAAAATCATAGACAGTAGTATCACTCGGTTCGTTGTACTTCACTTCAATAAATAGTGTCGAATCACACCCCCTAGCATTAATGAAATGTTGTTCATAAATATCTGGTAGTAGGTATTCTTCAAAGTTCACCTCAACCCTTTCCCCTGGGCAGATAAAGTGGACTTCTCTTGACTCGGTATCGGGATATTCGATTAGTTCAATGTAAAAAGTGGAATCACAACCTACTGCATTCGTATACCGCTGCTCAAATTCACCTCCATACTCATAGGCTTCTCCGTTGATGTATTCTGTATCTCCTTCGCACATGTAGAAAGTATTTTGGGATGAGGAAGGAGATAATTCTTCTATGAACACAGTTATTGTGGAATCGCAACCACGTGCGTTTTCGATGACGTGCATTTTGGTCCCGCCTGTGCTATATTCCCATCCATTCACATCCACAGTAGATCCAGTGCACAGAGTCGTTTCTACTTCACCAAAGGTATGCTCGTAGACGTAGGAATAGACAGTCAATATAGAATCGCAACCCGCAGCTGAAATGAAATACTGCTCCCTAACTTCCGTTTCTGAAAAGACTTCATCATTGTAGTTGATACTACTTCCCTCGCACATCTCAAGCACATGATCCGCTCTGACAGCATCTACAACGGTAACCTCAATCCTTAATGTGGAATCGCAATCTTCTGCATTTGTCAAGTTCTGCACATCAATCTCTGTGGCATCGTAGTAAACCCCATTGATCGTAATATTTTCTCCTACACAAAGTTGAACAGGTAACGTTTCGCTTGTGTGCTGCTTAACTCTTAGATCTATAGTAAGCACAGAATCGCAGCCAACTGAATTGGTCAATGTTTGGGTATGAAGCCCATCTTCGTATAGTGCCTCTCCATTTTCTGTCCAATGCTCACCATCACAAGTTTCGCGCTGAACAAAAGCTTCACTTGGTGAAAATTCACTCACTTCAATTGTCAACGTTGAATCGCATCCATTCGCATTAATAAGGTCCTGGACATAGGTGCCACCAGCGCTGATCGTCTCACCGTTGTACATTACATCATCTCCCGTGCACAAGCGATCAAAAATGGTCTGCGATGTATTTTCATATTTTTCGATAAATAGTCGATACAGAGAATCACAACCTTGGGAGGTTGTGAAGTAATCCTCATCCATACCAGCCTCCACATAGGTGCTACCATTTTCAGTATACTCTTCATCACCACAAAGGACCACGGTATTCTCTTCAACGATTAGGTCAGTTTCGTCAATGACAATTTCCAGCAAGGAATCACATCCAGCCACTGTTAATAAGTTTTGACTTTCAAAACCAGCTTCATCGTAGGTTGTACCATTCACTGTTACTGTGCCACCCGGGCAGATATCTAAAAAGAGGTATTCTGTTTTGCGCCTATTTACGGTTACATTGATATAGAGTGTGGAATCACACCCTGCAACATTTAACAGGTTTTGAGTGTATGTGCCTGTTGAGGAATATTCTATTCCATTTACTGCTACTCTATCAGGTCTGCAAACAGGCTCAGGTGTAATCGTTTCTTCAGTAGAATACTCTCTAACAAGCCAAACTCTAACAACAGAATCGCAACCAGCAGCATTGGTCTCGTAGATAAATCCACCAGAATTACTAAAGGCCTGTCCTTGATAAATAACCGTATTTTCTTGATCACACTTTGGAAGATAAATATCTGTCCTAGAACGCTCTGCCTCCTTGATTTCCAAATTCACAATAAAGTTACAACCTTGTTCATCAACTTGAGGGACCTCATAAGTGCCTCCTGAAGTATAAGTATCCCCAGCATAAATGACAGGCTCATTATCACACATCAGCAATTGCTCAGCTACTTCGTAAGGCGGTATCTCAGTTACGTCTACTGTAAGAATAGAAGCACAACCATCTGAGTTAACAAAGTCTTGTTGGTAGTTTCCTCCACTATATTCGTAGCCATTCACTTCCACCGTTTGCCCATTGCAAATTTCATATGATTCACTTTCATTGCTTGCAAAGACTTCCTCTACACTTATATTTAGAATGCTATCGCAACCATTTTGTGCCTCGTATGTTCGCTCGTGGTCTCCAATCATATAGTCTTCTCCATCGTGACTTACGGTTGTTCCCGTGCATGCTTGTAAGGACAGGTCGGTAGAATACTCTGGCAATTCCACTACATTGATCAAGACCACCGAATCGCACCCATTCACAGCTTGGTAGACCCTTTGATCATCACCCACAGGGTAAAATTGACCATCATGTGCAGCCTGACTACCTGGACATACTGATAGATTGACATTGCTTGTAAACGTGGGTAATACATCAACATATATAGTGATAATAGAATCACAAAAACTTGGACTAGTCACTTCTTCTTCAAATATTCCTGAAGTCGTAAATTCCCTACCGTAAGCAGAAACACTAGTCCCTTCACAAGTTTCAAGGTAAATACTTCTTCGGGGGCGAGGCACCTCGCTGACAGCTACCACAAGATCATAGGTACAACCTTCAGTAGTCTCCTGGGGAACAAAGTAGGTTCCAGGTGAGTCATAGGGAGTTCCTTGCACGACCACATCCTCAAACTCACAAAATTGTACATCAGTAAATTGATTGGGTTCCTGAAAACCATCAATGGATACACTTGCACTTAACTCGCAACCTTTCAAAGTGGTCACTGTTACGGAATAAGTTCCCGGACACAGAGCTGTATACTTGACTACATCGTCAGCAAGCCTATTGTTATTATCTTCATCGCACTGAAAATCCCAGGAGTAGTTGTCATAGCCACCTAAGATCTCAATTTCAGCAGTACCACCAATACAGACTTCAGGAGGTGCAGATAGAATTAGATCCTCGGAACAGGGAGACCCATTGCACCAGTCCGAAAACAGTGGGATTCCACGATTACAATTATTATCAAGGAAAACCATATCGGATATACCACAAAGGTTAGTGTATGAAGCCGGCACACATCCAATTAGTGCATTATCACTAAGATCCAGAAAATCCAAGCTACTTTTGTTAGCAAAGTATACTGGTATATTGCCATAAAATCTATTGTCTGACAAGTTCAAATAGCTTACTGGAGGCAGGGACAAGAATTGACCCGCCATCTCTTCTTCAATATTATTACCACTTAGGTCTAAATGACTAAGTAAGGGCATGTCCTCAATTCGCGCAGGGATGTATCCCATAGCATTATCAGAAACATCTAGGTAGTTGATTGAAAGCGGCTCCGGGGAATCACTTACAAAACCTAACTGAATGTTGTTTCCTGAAATATCTAACCTCTTTAGATCGACCAAGTCATCTTGCAGGATGATAAATCGGCCATCAATATTATTGTCCTCTAGTTCGATTCTACTTACACGACCACCTTCGCAGGTAATGCCTTCCCATGTGCAAACATCGCAGGTAAGCCAATTTTGATTCCTATTCCAGCTTCCACCGTCGGCAGCCTCGTAGAATTCCTTGAGAACATTGAAATCGGGGTGAAAGGGTTCACTTGTGCAAGTTTGTGCAGATGACCAAAGTGGAGAGGCAAATATTAGGGCGATGAGGAGGAGTCCTTTGAGTTGGTTAGAACACATGTGTTAAGTTTCTGATGTATAGGTTCAAGATCGTGTTAGCTCTATAAGATACGAAATTCTAAGCTAAAATGAAAGGCCACAGGCTATCAATTTTGCTATTTGACAAGCATCCGATATTTACCTGATGATCAGTATTTGCTTACTTTCCTGAATATCTCTAAACTTTAAAACTACAGTATAAACTCCGGCCCCAGAGGTTGACAAATTGTATTCCTCAGAATAGTTTTTCATACCGCGAAGTTTCTTCTTGTCAATCAAGCTACCATAGAAATCGAATACTTCTAGGTCGATAGGTATACGAGGACTTGAGACACTTACTTTGACTAAAAATTCACCAGTACTAGGATTTGGGAAGACCTCCCAACTTGCAAGCCTAGACAGATCTAGTGGTTCTTCCGGCGCTTCATATGAACCAAGAAAGCTACTATCAGGATAGATCACAATTTCTTTTTCGAAACTTGCAAAACATCCATCTATCTCTGTGTCCAAAGCAAGAATATAGGAACCTACTTCGGAAAACGTAATCCCTTGTGTGTTTTGATCTATTTCGCTGATAATGGCTGATTCTGAATTAATAGACCATGCAAGATTCTCAGGCATAGGATCTGAAATATTCACCACAATTACTTCCACATCAATCACTCCTTCAGTGGATATTAAAAAGTCTATTCCCAAGTCTGACAAGTCTACTTGATCGACATTAAAAAACCCATCAGAAATACATTCTTGACCATTTTCAATGATAACTTGATATTCACCCACATCCCTAACTTCTGGGTTTTTACCCTCGTAATAAAGGAGGTCATTTCTAAAAATAACATAGTTAAAGTTGGAATCCACTGGATAGTTGATCACTTCATTATTGCACAGTACGGTGTCTCCAAAGGCCATAACAAGCTCATCCACACTTACCGCTTCCAGGGATATGCTTGAGACTTGCAGGCATTCATTAGCATCTATCACTGTTACTTCATATATACCAGCTGACAATCCTGAGGCCTGGGAACTCACCTGGCCGTCCGACCAAAGATAGGTGTAGGGTGCTTCACCTTCCAAGACATTAACACCTAGTCGACCGTCGGAAGCCTCACTGCAGCTTAGGTTTTCCAAGCCGAGCACTTCCACTTGCAAGAGGCCCACTTTTTTTATTTCAACATTAGAAAACTGCCTGTTTTCACAAATTGCTCCTTCCACCTTCATAATAACGTCATAGGCACCACTTATTAAGCCATCAAAAAGACCACTATCTTGCCATGTCAGACCACCATCAATACTAAAAATGTATTCTTGATTTGTATCACTAGGGCTAATTGATATGCTTCCCAGGGTTCCAAGACAATCATTAATTTGAACGATATCTACATCCTCAATTGCAGGAACTCCTTCGCTTTCTAAGACCACTGGTAGTGCGATCTCCTTGAAGCACCGAAGTTGATCATCTGCTATAACGACGTTGTAAGCACCGTTGGATAAGTTTTCAAATAAGATTTCTTCTTGCCAAGTCTCACCACCATCGACACTGAAGCGGTAGGCCTCAAAGTTACTAATCGCGATCTCGATTGTACCATCATCAGACGTACAATCACTTGGGCTAAGGGTATTAATGTCAATGGCCCCTTGCGGAAAATTGATCTTATCCACTGTAATTTCAGCTCTAGCCATACAACCATTTTCGTCGCTAATAGCTAGCTCATATACACCTCCACTCGAGATTTCAACGTCCTTGGTTACAGCACCATTACTCCAGGAATATTCATAACCAACTGGACCTAGCAGGGTAATGCTCTCGTTTTCACAAATGAAGGTTGGGCCATCTATCTCAAACTCTTCTATTTCAATAAAGGTAGCAGTGAGACTAATACTACTATCACAACCTATAGGTAGCTTTTTAAGAAATGTGTAGCTTCCCGAAGCAGTAACATCTATGTCGTAGAAAGAGTAACTCTCACCTTCACAAAGAGTAAGTGCTTCAGACCTAGAACCACCACAGGTCTGGACGTGTAAGTTCAAGGTTAGCAACGTAGGACAGCCGATGTCACTACCGACTGTCAACTCATATCTACCAGCTTCATCGAAGATCTGATCACCAAAGAGGTACACACTTCCCATTTCAATAGTGTCAGTAATTTCTAGACCTTCGCCATCTAAAAAATAAAGGTGGACTAATTCCTCATTGCATTCTTGATCTTCTGAGGAATATATGCCAGATTCGCTAATTTCGATCCCAATGATATTAATGCTTGTACCGGCACATACAAATTGTGGAGTTACATCACTGCTCTTGCTACTCTCTAGGATGATCAAGTCTCGCAATAACTTACATTCTCCTAATTCTTGGTTCAGGGGATAGATTCCTCCTTCAATGTAATTCACGCCCATGAAATCGACGCTACCATCAGAGCAGATTTGTCGAACTTCATCTAATACTACTATCTCTACTTCTTCAATGACTAGCCTGAAATTTTGCACGCACGTGCCGTCATCATAAGTTCCTGAATATTCACCTGCTTCATATGAATTACCATCTACAAATTCAATCGATTCTCCCTCACATACCATAAATTCGAATACTTCTGCCTCTTCCTCAAAGGTTTCGATGAAGATATTGATAGTAGAATCGCAACCTTCTGCAGTCGTCGTCGCAATAGAAATTTCCGTAGCATCAAAGTAAGTTTGCCCGTCAAAAATAAATGGAACACCAGGACAGATTGTAGTATCTAATTGACTAGTCTTATCTTTTATTACTTCTAGTTTCAAGTTTACTACAGAATCGCAGCCCACGGAGGACATCAAGGTCATAGTCGCTTCGCTTGTTTGATCATAGAAAATTCCATCGAAAAAGTAGGACTGCCCTTCACAGATGCTAACCTCTAAATCTTCAAATCGGGTTTCTAGCACTGTTAAGTTTAGTGTAACCAAGGAGGTGCAACCATCAATTTCTATGCTATCCTCTACTGTAGTGCTCTCAAAATAAGCTTGACCACCAAAAAAGTATGGACTTCCCTGACAGGATGTTGCATTAATTGCTTTGTCCTCTCCATCTATAATTGTCAAATTTAAGATAACCAATGAATCGCAACCAGTCAGGGTGGTCAAGTCAATGAAGTGGGGTCCAGGTGTACTATAACTTGCAGTACCAACAACAAAGGACTGCCCATCACAGACCACTTCATTGAGAATTTCTGGCTCGGGAGCAAGTTCCTCAATGGTTACAGTGAGTAAGGAATCACATCCTTGGGAATTGATAAATGAGTATGGATAGATGCCTGCTTCCACATAAACAACTCCTCCAACAGTCACAGACCCTCCTGCACAAAATTCGCCAGCAATTTGCTCCTCGGAATTTTCGAGTTCATCTACAGTAATCGTTAATATCGAATCGCAACCTAAGTTATTTACTAGTGTTCTTGAAAATTCTCCTTGTATAGCGAACGTTTCGCCATTGACTTCTACCGACGAACCCTCACAGAAGGAGGCGGTGGTAGAACCGAAGGTGGTCGAAGTTTCTGTAACAGTAACAGTCAGCAAGGAGTCGCAGTTATTAGCATTGATCAAGGTTTGGGTATAGACATCGGCCGTACTATAGCTCACCCCATTTACTTCTACCGATGAACCCTCACAGAAGGAGGCGGCAGTAGAACCGAAGGTGGTCGAAGTTTCCGTGACGGTAATGGTCAGCAAGGAGTCGCAGTTATTGCTATTGGTCAATGTTT
>CAZMYK010000061.1:0-12227 GCA_964570435.1 uncultured Saprospiraceae bacterium
TTATGTCTACCTTGGAATACATTGCCATTTCTTAGAACATTTTAGCACAAGCCTGTTTGCTATTACAAATCTGGGTGATTACCAATTCACTCTTGCATGCTGACCCTTTCTACACAAAAGTAATAAAGGACGAGGTCACATCTACTTGTGATCAATAAAAGATCTTCTAAGATCATTACCATTCTTTACTTAGAGCAGTCTAAAATTAATCGTCTAGCAGCGCTTCACCATTTAGCCCCGACCTAGAATCCGATTCATCAAGATCTTCTTATTCGAGTTCCATTGCAAGAAAGTGCTTTTAGCGCCAGTAGTTGTTTGCAGCTGCTACGGTCTGATAGTGGACGGCTATGACATGTGATGCGGCCGTCAAGCCATCAGCACTGTTGGCGTAGTCCTTCCTAAGCTTCTTCAACGTATCCATGTCGGGCTGGGTTAACTTCACACCCATCCGGGAAAGCTTGATCGCAAGTTCGAAACCTTCTTGAGGAGTTCTAGTTTGGAGGGTAGGAAGCCATGTAGTACTTGTCATAATATAATATTGAATTGATTATTAGATCGAATAAAACTAACACTATTTAGAAACATTCACTTCATATATCAACTCTACCACTCCAGAACTATATGACTTGCTAGAACGAAGCTGGAATAAGTGTTCAATGGGAGCTCCAGCGAAGAGTTTAATCCCATTTGGAATGGTATAAGGCATAATGTGAATGTAGACCTCATCTATCAGTTTATGGTTAAGAAATAAGGTATTGACTTCACCTCCTCCGATAAGCCAAATGTCCCCTCCCTCTTTGACTTTTAGCTCTTTACAGAAGTTAATTGGATCACTAGAAATGTAGCATACATTTTGATCATCTTGTAGGTCAAGATTCTTTGTCAAAACATAGTTTTTCTTGTCCTTGTATGGAAATTCTACATCGAACCCCAGAACCTGTTTATAGGTATTATTACCCATGACTGTGGTGTCAATAGACATATAAAATTCGGCATATCCATAGTCTTCACCACTTGGATGGGGAATCTTATCTAACCAATCAACTTCTCCATCAGATCGGGCGATCATACCGTTCAAGGAAGTTGCTATGTAAAGCTTGATTTTTCTCATCCTGTGAAGTTATTTTATAATTTTCAATCGGCTCAAAATACTAATTACAAAAACGCTAAAAATTGTTTGAGGGTATGACCTCTTGTACTCAGTTCGCAATGCTTGAACTTCACTTACCCCAAAGAGAACTTTGTTCTTGGGAGCAGTTCGCAATGCTTGAACTCACTCACCCCAAAGAGAACTTTGTTCTTTTGGGGTGAGTTCGATTACGAAAATCAGAGATTTTCTATCTCACTCACTTTCCAATACAGAATCTAGTGAAAATTGAATCTAATAGGTCGTCTGTATGAATTTCGCCAGTTATGAGCCCAAGGTGGTGCAAGGTCTGACGAATATCCATGGCAATAAAGTCACCGGTGATCCCGCTTCGAAGGCCCATCAGTACCTTATCTAAGGACTCGAATGAATTATTCAAGGCTTCAAAATGCCGAGAATTCGTAACAATTGTCTGGTCGATCAGAGATGGGTCATCTATCACTGAGCGATGAAGAACATCCTTTAGATACTCAATGTTCATCTTGTTCAGTGCTGACGCAGTGATAAGATTCTTTTCGTCTATCAAGCCTGCTTTGTAGTAGGCACTTGGATCCATTTGCGGGTACAAATCCATCTTATTGGCAACATATATCTGATTGCTATTCGCGGTCAACATCCTGCTGGCCTCAAGAAACTTGTCTACATCAGCCCACAAGTCTTCCGGTCTTGATTCCGTTACATCGAAGAGGTAAATCACTAAGGTGGAAGAGGCAATTTTCTCAATCGTCCTTTCCACACCTATGCGTTCGATTTCATCTTGAGCCCTTCTTATTCCAGCCGTATCAATCAAGCGAAATTGGATCCCCTTGATATTCAAAACCTCTTCGACCGTATCTCGTGTTGTACCTGCGATATCGCTTACAATTGCCCGTTCTTCGTTCAAGAGAGCATTCAACAAGGTTGACTTTCCAGCATTTGGCCTACCTGCTATAACAGTTGATACACCGTTCTTCATAACATTACCCAAGTGGAAGGAGTCTAACAACCTTTTGATAACCCCTTGTATTTTTTCGACTAAGTCCTCAAGTTTACCACGATCAACGAATTCTACATCTTCTTCACCGAAGTCAAGCTCCAATTCAATTAATGCCGCAAAGTCAATTAGTTCCTGTCTCAGCCCGGCAATTTCGTCTGAGAAACCACCACGCATTTGCTTCATCGCCAAGTCATGAGAAGCTTCCGAATCCGATGCTATCAGGTCAGCAACTGCTTCTGCCTGAGATAGATCCAGCTGGCCATTCAAGAAGGCCCTCATCGTAAACTCACCCCTCTTGGCCGTTCGTGCTCCGCCTTTGATGCATAACTCTATCACTTTTTCCAATATGTAAGGCGACCCATGACAGGAAAGCTCGACAACGTCTTCTCGGGTATAAGACCTAGGAGCCTTGAAAACAGTTACAACACATTCATCTATCACGCTACCATTTTCATCCTTGATCTTCCCATAATGAACGGTATTTCCGGCAACCTTGGACAGGTTTCTACCAAAAAAGACCTTATCTACAATGGCTATGGACTTTGAACCTGACAACCTGATTACTCCAATTGCTCCCTGTCCAGGAGGAGTTGAAAGTGCAACTATTGTATCCATGAAATCACCATTGCTCATAGCATTCTTATTTATCCCACTAACCTAAGATCTTTTCCTGAAAGCTTTCGACTTACGACTGTAAAATTTGATTCTTGTAGGCTAAAGTCGCTCCATGCTTTTGAATCCTTATCCTTAATAGCCAGCCTTACTTTTCATGTAGATCTGAGGTGAAACATCCATTGTTCGTAATAGCTTGGAGTACTAGCCTAGCCATTCAAAGTTGAAATTTCAAAAATCAAAATAATGGGCTTGGCAAGTTCTGACAAAACAAGACTTTCTTCAACTTAGAAACTTATATGCAATTGAAAAATAATTACCTTCACAATACTCTATAACGTAAATCAAAATCGATGAAACGCCTCCTACTCGTTTTCCTAGTTCTTAACGTACTAGGCAGCTGTGCAGAAAAAACAACAAACACAGAAACCACTGAAGAACCTAAGAAGGCAGTACCTACGCTAACCAAAAAGTGGGAAACAGATTCCGTTTTTACGACTGCTGAATCTGCGATATACGACTCCAAGAGAGACATTATCTATGTTTCCAACATTGAAAATGGCCCGTGGGAGGAGGATGGAGATGGTTCTATTGGGCAATTATCCATCACAGGAGAAGCTATTAATGCTAGATGGATAGAAGGCCTAAATGCCCCAAAAGGATTAGGAATTGTTGGGGACTACCTATACGTGAGCGATCTAACAAACCTTGTGGAAATAGATATCCCTAAGGGTGTAATCAACAAGAGATATCCTGTCGAAGGTGCTGGAGGAATCAATGATATTTCTACTTCTCCGGATGGGATTGTCTACATTTCAGACTCCAATGTGGGCAAGATATTCAAGCTCGAAGATGGTGCTATCACACAGATAAAGGACGGATTAGGCAAGTCAAATGGAATCTTCTACGAAGATGAGCGCCTACTAATCGGGACATGGCAGGATGAAAAATTAAATGCTATGAGTTTTTCAGATTCTTCCCTTACCACAGTGGCGGAAAATCTTCCCCAGCCAGATGGTATTGAAGCAGACGGTAAGGGTGGTTATTTTGTAAGCAGTTGGAAGGGACTGATTCACCATGTATCTGAAGATGGATCAATAGCATTAATCTTAGATACTTCAAACGAAAAAATCGGTGCTGCGGATTTGGATTATATCCCTAGCAAGAACTTGTTGCTTGTGCCTACTTTCTTTCACAACAGGGTCTCAGCATACGAATTTGCAATCGAGTAATCCTGGGATGAAAAACAGTTTTAAGTTACAATCCAAGGGCACCAGCTAGCTAGTTTATGAGACGATGTCTTGCTAAAAAATAGTCCATAGATCTGGAAGAACCCAGAATTCCCCTCCGGGCTAAAACTAGGCATTCACAATTTCGCCCCCGCTAATGTTTAGCCTGAGGTTAACGCACTTAGGTATTTCTTCTTCATAGTGGCTTACATAGATCAATGTCTTCCCAAAGGAAGGTACGAGCTCGTCTATGATGTTTCGAAAATGGATCATCTGGCCATAGTCCAAACCTTGGCAAGGCTCATCTAGGATCAACAGCGGTGGATTTTTCACAAGTGCCCTAGCGAGAAAAACAAGTCTTTGTTCCCCAGTAGAAAGTTGGTCAAATTGCCTTTCTGCGATGGTTTCAATGCCCACCAACTTCAAGTAGTCAAAGACCGTCTTGAGTTGTGGATCTGATAGTTCCGAATAAAGACCGGCAGTATCAAATAGTCCCGAGGCAACTAACTTCCACACAGCAATGTCTTTTTCGCAGTAGAGTTGAAGTTCTGGAGACACGTATCCTATTTTCTTCTTGATGTCCCAGATGCTTTCCCCAGAACCTCTTTTCTGGTCAAACAAGAACAGCTGGTTGCTATATGCTTGAGGGTTGTCAGCCGTGATAAGGCTAATTATTGTGCTCTTCCCTGAGCCATTAGGACCCATCAAAGCCCATTTATCACCTCTTTTCACCTCCCACGAAAAATTTTTAAGCGCATAAAAGTCTCCATATCTAACAGAAGATTTGCTGAACTTGACCGCAATGTCAAATTCGTACCGGCTTGACATGCTTTCTTGGATCTGACTAGCAATAGCAGGACGCAACACATTTTCGGTTCTTCTGGCACTTGGTTCATCTACGATTCTTCCGTCTTCTAGGTAGATGAAGTGGTCAATGTTGTCTGGGACATCTCCAACTGAACAAACCATAACAACTGAAATCCTTTCCAAAGACTTGAGAATTTCCCGAAGTCGCTCTCTGCTGGCTGTATCTAGACCGACGAAGGGATTGTCCAACAAGAGAAAGTCCGGATTTTTCAATACCGACCTAGCCAGCAAGGACCGCCTAGTTTCACCAGTAGAAAGGCTAGTAATTTTGCGTTGAAGAAGGTGGTCTATGTTGAATCTTGAACAAACTGCAAATAGATGGGCATCGTCGTATTGTGGAGGATTAAGTTCCACTGATCTTTCATCAATCGTGCCCATGGGCTTAACCTGATTCTGCAAAACCTCATATAGGGTCGGGCCTAATTCAGAATCATAGGCATGGTACCTTTGCTGGTAGTACTGGTAGACGGCACCTACAAATCGATGAAATTTATAGTCAGATGGGACAAATTCGATCTTAGCTTTCTTATGAATCTTCCCCTGCCTCGGAAATAACTTTCCCGCCATTGCCCTAAGAAGACTTGTCTTGCCCGAACCTGTCGGGCCTAATACTGCATAGCTTCTTCCCGCTAAAAGGCTTACGTTAATTTCATGTAAGACAGGTCGCTTTCCTATCGACACATTGACCTGTTCAAACACTATGCTACTTTCTGACATCCCGCAAATATAAGAAGTATCAATGGACAAAAACAGGGTCTTCGGCAATAGTAAGTAGCTACCATCCTTTGTGCTAAAGGTATCGTATCAGTGGAAGAATGAAGACTATCTATGCAGCAACTTGGTCCTCCCTCCTACCTTAAGACTCTACGCTCCTCACGGCTGTTCCCCAGCCCCCTGACTGCTGATTACTGAAGACCAAGGTCTGGCGACTGACCGACTGACGACTGATAGACTGACCCTACCCCACACCTTGAAAATCACCCCAGCAGGTGATTCATTTGAGTACAATTCACCCTTACTTTGCTCTTGTATTAAGAAAATCAAGAACAATGAAAACAATTATTACCTTTTGCCTACTTTTCACTTCAATCTCCGTCTATGGAAATGGAATCAATGTTTCCAATATTAGCTTCGATGGGGCCAGCAATGAACTGAGTTTTACCCTCACATGGGAAAATAGCTGGTTCTTTCTTGCACCTGAGCCCGACCTATATGATGCGGCCTGGGTATTTATAAAGTATTCTGCAAATGGAAGTAACTCATGGACCCATGCTGAGATATTGGACAGCGTCCCAGTGCAAAGCTACGTACAATACATATCATATGACGATTTAGGCTTAATGGTTTATGAGAGTACAGAGGGCAATAGGCCATTTGGCCCTGCGACATTTACTGTTGAACTTGCACCCTTACAAGGTTCCTTCCAAGACTTCAAGGTTTTCGCGACCGAAATGGTCTTTATCGACGATGGAGAATTCTATGCTGGTGACGTCACCTCGCCCGGAAGGTTCTATGAAGATGGAAATACATCAAGTCCCTGGCTCGTCGATAGTGAAGATCCAATCATGAGGGGCAATGGTTCCGGTGAATTTCAACAGGAAGGCTCCTCCTCTACACAGGATATCAGTGCCAGCTTTCCTAAAGGCTATAACAGTTTCTTTACTATGAAGTACAAAATCACTGCAAGTCAGTATACAGACTTCCTGAACTGCCTGACGAGGACACAGCAGAATGCGAGAACACAAGCAAATCTTTCAGGGGCAGTAGCTTCTAATAAGTACGTAATGACTAATACGTCTACGGTGGAGGATAGAAACCCAATAGCCTGTGACATTAACATAGGCACAGGTCCAATTGAATTCTTCCTAGACTTAGATCCATCCAATGAACCTAATTCTAGCAATGATGGAGGAAATCTTGTCTTGAACCACCTTTCAGCATCAGATATCCTTGCCTACCTAGATTGGTCAGGGATGCGTCCAATGACAGAGTTAGAATATGAAAAAATATGTCGTGGAAATGCGCTTCCAGTGGGAGGTGAATATTGCTGGGGGACTGATACCTGGAATCCTGCGGGAGGAATTACCAATTCTGGAACCATAGGTGAAAGTACAGTTAATGTTGGTCTGCTTACTTCTTTGTTTAAAGCCGATCCTTTACGATCAGGATACGCCGCCACCTCCACATCGGGCCGACTACAATCAGGAGCGAGCTTTTTTGGAGTAATGGACATTCATAACCTCGGAGAATTCATGTATGGTGTGGAAAGTGGTAACTTTTCTAAAGGCAGTTACGGAGACGGAAACTTAGACGCGGCTGGTAACGTCAACGTGCCTGGATGGACCAATAATTTTCAATTGCTAACAACCCAAGATCCAATGAATGCAGGAATACAAGCTATATCTGAAGGAAAAAACTCAATCATCCCCACTACTCGGTCAGCATTTATGGGAGCACGAGGAGTAAGAAAGTTAATCCAAGAGTGATGAAAATGCGAATCTTACTAACGCTGGTCGGCTTGATTCTCATCAGCCAAGAGTCACAAGCACAATTTTTTGGTGGAACTGGTGATGGCTATGATCAGGATGTGGCAAGAAATTCAAGGAATGTATTTCATGGCGGAACTTCCGATGGTAGTGATTTTGCAACATTCAAGAATGAAAGAAACATTTTTAAAGGTGGAAGTCAAGATGGAAGTGATGTGGACGGTTATGTGAATACGAGAAACATTTTCGTAGGAGGAGGCCAAGATGGATATACTAAAGCTGACTTTACACTAGATTTTGTATGGACGGGAATGGCCAATAGCGACTGGAATAATACTGCGAACTGGAGCACTAATCTTATCCCGACAATCACTAGGCATGTCATTATACCAGCATCTGCATTAAGGTTTCCCAGCCTTTTCGAAAACTTAATCAGCATTGGCCAGAATCCAAATAATGGCGACTACCTTTGTAAGAGTATTTCGATCAATGGCGATGCCGAGTTGATATTGAAGCCAAGCACTAGATTGGAGAACTACGGTGAGATGGAAATTAAAGGAACTATCTACGTATTGAACAGTGCCTTAGAAGCAATGCAAAATCTTAGTGGAGCACAGATTACAATTTTCAATACCGGCAGCCTACTTATTGCCAATTAATTTCTGTAAATGCAGATCTCAGAGTCGTGTGGAAGAAAATCAAGCACTATTCTTTACAGGATAGTGCATGTGTTTGGACTTTACTGATAGGAAAGTGGTATAAGATTCGAAAATGCTACTTTTGAGACATGGACAATAAGATGAGTCATTGAACAAGATTGCCTTCAAAGTCAAAAAAGCTGCTGAGAAATCTATCAAGCAAGGCCATCCTTGGGTCTACGAAGCATCCATTGTTAAACAAAGCAAGGAAGGCAAGGCAGGTGACATCGCGGTGATTTTCGATCAAAGGCGAAACCGCTTGCTTGCCATAGGATTGTATGATCCGAGTTCGATTATTCGTATTAGAATCTTAAAAGTAGGCGCACCTGCTGAAATAGATCGTGCTTTTTTTAGGGATCGCTTAGAAGAAGCTTTATCAAAAAGGAAGAGCTTGCTTGCGACTGCAACCACTGCCTTCCGTCTAGTATATGGCGAGAACGATGCCCTACCTGGATTGATTATCGACATCTACAATAAGAATGCAGTAATCAAATTGTATTCCGAAGTATGGTACAATTTCCTAGCTGATCTTTCAGAAATAATAACTGAGCTCCTAGCCATCGAAACCATAGTCTTGAGACTCAATCGTCTCTTGCAAAAGAAGGCATTATCCTATGGAGACGGAGATATTCTTCTTGGGAAACTGGCTGACGAAGAGATCGTTTTCACAGAACACGGCCTGCTATTCTGTGCAAACTTACTCAAGGGACATAAGACAGGCTACTTCTTGGACCATCGTCATAATAGGCTGAGGGTTAGAGGTCTTTCAAAGAACAAGAGCGTCCTTGATATTTTCTCCTACGCTGGAGGCTTTAGTGTAAATGCAATAGCTGGTGGTGCCACTGAAGTGATTAGCATCGATATTAGTCAACAGGCATTGGAAATCGCCAAAAAAAATGTTGCCCTAAACTTTGAGCTAGCTAGTCACACAATAATGGCCATCGATGCCTTCCTAGGCATAGGCCAGCTTCGAAGGCAAAAGAAGAAGTTTGACCTAGTGATTGTAGATCCACCTTCCTTTGCAAAAAGCGAAGATCAGGTATTGGGTGCTGTCAAGACGTATCGAAGATTGGTCAAGACTGTTCACCACTTGATTTCCAAGGGAGGAATACTGTTGATGGCAAGTTGTTCAAGTCGGATTGACAAAGAAACCTTCTATTCCTTGGTGACCGATGAGCTAGCAAGATGTAAGAGAGCTTTTAGGATATTAGATAGCAACACTCATGATGTTGATCATCCAGAAGGAATTCGAGAGCTTTCCTACCTCAAGTCGATATACCTAGTTCTAGAATAGACTAAAAATGGGCTATGTCATGCATGTCACAGCCCATCTATGGTATTTTAGATTCCCTTAAACCATTCTTGGAATTGAGATCCCAATACAGGTACCAATTTCTTTTCATTGTTCAATGCTCCGATAAATCCAATTACCCAGAGTACAACCATGAATAACCAAGCTAGACCGATTACCGCCCATCCTAGGAAGGGGATAAACGCCAATACAATCCCACAAAGCTGCAAGCCTACCCCGCAGAGGACTAATCCTAGCATCTGTCTTACATGGAAGGCTGCATATTCTGTCTTGTTTCCATTGTAGATCACAAAGCCTACTATGAAACCTATCAGGGTCAAATATGTTATGATTCCTAAAGTCTTTGGATCCATGCCCGAAGATGTTGGTGCTGGTCCTGGTGCTTCTTCTTGATTCTCCATTCTGTTTTTGCGTTTTTAATTGTTACTTAAAAGTGTTCAATTTACTAAGACAAATGTCATCGAGCCTAGTTTTCTAAAATTAAGTGAAATATTTCAGAATCGCAACATAGCCTGCCTTGTATTCACTTCATAAGATGACGTATCCTCCATGAGGCTGCAACAAATGACACGTAAATTGAAAAAAGCTCGACGAAATGAATCGCCGAGCCTAAAGAAGCATATGGCTTCTTTTTACATTTTCTACCGGTATGATACTCGCTGGTAGAATTTTGTTCAGATACCCAAATCTTTCAAATTGCAATCACTAAACTCGAACTAGTGTTGTAGTTAATTTAATGGCTTAATGCCAACCTAATTCCGATTCTCAAACTGATTAAAAAGAGCAAATGGTTAGCTTTACCTTTTCAAAACGGATTGTATTGAATTACTCAATATCGAAAACCGGACTATTCCAAAAATTTCCTGTGACTTTAAGTTGAAAGTTCGAAGCGTGGTAGCTGAAAATCAAAATAAAGGTGTTAAAGTGTTTCTCGTCGCTATGATCTCGAAAGTGATAGAAAAGATACCACTTATTGTCATTTTTACACTGTCTAAGTCAATGGAGACCGTTGTCTTAGCACTTTATATATAGGTTAATATAATTACCACAAAAATGCTATTATTTATCGAAAATCCTAGACTTTTAACATTTTCATGAATTCATCTAATATATTCGCCATCCAAAATACTTCTCATGATTAATGATTCGCAAGCCAGAATAGAAGAATTATGGATACACTTTGTAGGTAATGCTGCCCAGGAAGAAGGACTCCAGTATTGCGAGCACAGTATCCCCATTAGAGGTGAAGAAGTAGATGACCTGCTAAAGCAATACTTCTTTACCAATTTCAAGGAACCCGAGTTCTATAGCTTTGATTTTTTCGATGGCAACATTGACCTAAATCCCATGTACAACTATGCAAAAATGGCTTTTGCAGATCCCGACTTACTCGGTGAACAGTCTGTAAATATTGCTAAATTCCTATATGAAAATTCAAAGCATCCTAACATAAAATCGGGGGACTTGATGATTGCATATGTGACCGACTTACTAATAGAAGATGAGCTGCTAGATGGCATCTGCATCTTTAAGTGTGAGAACAGGCAGCCCTTCATCGGTCTGGAAAAGCAGGAAAAGTCTTACCACCTTGATACAAAACATGGGTTGCATCCCGGCAAATTAGACAAGGCTTGTCTAATCCTAAACTCTGAGGAAAACGACGGATATAAAATTTTGGCAATAGACCAATCCAACAAATCTAAGGATGCTCAATTTTGGAAGGAAAAATTTTTAAACCTAAAACATCGATCCGATGACTACCATTACACTAAGCAATACATCCAAGCCACCAAGGCGTTCGTAAAAGAAAGGCTAAGACCTCTCCACGAAATTGATAAAACCCAAGAAGCGGAATTGCTAAATCACTCCCTGGATTATCTAAAGAACGAAGAAGAACTTTCACAGGCTGCCTTTGATGAAAGAGTATTTAAGAAGGATGACGTGATCAACGACTTTCAACTCTTCAAGCTGGATTATCAGCAAGAACATGGGATCGAACTAGGCGACAATTTCAAGGTTAGTAACGCTGCAGTCAAAAGTCAATCCAAGGTATTCAAGAGCGTCTTAAAGCTAGACAAGAATTTCCACATCTATATCCATGGGAATCGAAGCTGGATCGAAAAAGGAAGCGACGCAAATGGGAGGAAGTTCTACAAAATATTCTACGAAGAAGAGAATTAACGGAGTAAGGTAACATCTCCTGTAATCACTTCTGGTTCAAGTTCTGGGTCTAGAAATTCTAATCTGGCAAACCATATGTACACCCCTTCATCTAGAAGTACACCGTTGGCTCTGCCATCCCAGCCTGAAGTGATATCATCAGGAGAAAGATTTCTTCCTTGATAAACCTTGTTGCCCCAGCGGTCAAAAACTTCTAGAAGTTCTATGTTTGACACAGAGAATGGGTTTCCACTTAATGAGAAGATATCATTGATTCCGTCATCATTTGGAGAAAAAACATTCGCTGCAAATAAGGGCCTGATATTTAGTACTTCAATGACAACGTCGTCAGTCGAGGTACATCCATTATCATCAGTTACACTGAGAATGTAGGTTGTGGTCCCTATCGGCGTGACTAGCGGATCTAGGCAGGTGGGACCTTCATCAGGGCAGACTAATTGGTCAGAAGGAGTCCACGAAATAGAGACATCACCACTTGCTTCGTAGCCTCCTTGCAACTGAATCGCATCTCCCAAGTATTCCACCGCATCGTCCTCTCCTGCATCAACTAGTACTGCCTCAACTTCAACAATACTGATTGTTCGACTTACCTCACAGCCCTTGCTATCGATCATTTCGACTTCGTAATCACCTAGTACTAAGTTATCAAATCTTGCATTATCTGCATATTCACCGCCGTTAAGTCTATACTGATAGTTAGGGAATCCACCACTGCCTTC
>CAZMYK010000062.1:0-12132 GCA_964570435.1 uncultured Saprospiraceae bacterium
TACTCTTATTGGGTAGGAAGGCCTGGAATTTTTCTGACTATGAGACCTTGATTAATGAAAACCCAGATGTTGTGTGGCTAGACGGAAATATAATAGACCCACGTGAGGTACTCCCAGCAGCTAGGTCAATGTGTTACATTTCACTCCATGAGGGTTTCGGGATTCCAATTCTCGAAGCGATGAGCTCAGGAGTTCCGGTTGTGACGTCTAATATATCAAGTATGCCTGAGGTAGCTGGAGGTGCTGCGATTTTGGTTGATCCTTTTTCAGTGCTAAGTATTGCAAAAGGAATGGAAGATGCAGTGACTACATCGACTAGCCAACTAATTCTACAAGGGCATCAAAGGGTTGAATCATTTTCATGGGACAAAAGTGCGTCAATTATCTACAAGAACCTACTTCAGTAGGGCTTTAACTATTTCTACAATTTCTTGAGAGTAGTCTTTTAGGTAGTCTGGAAGCACATCCGGATCGGTATCAAGTTGCCATTCTCGAACTTCCATTCCATCATAGTACCTAAGGAATATGACGTCTTGATCAAGGCACCCAGGACAACCGAAGCTCTTTTCGTTCCCTGCAAGCAGATTTTCAGGGAGGTCCTCAAAGGCTTTAATTGAGAGTTGATATTTCGCATCAGACAGTGCGACTTCTTCAAATTTGAGCTCTTCCCCGGGATAAAATACCGAAAGATCATCTGCAAAGACCTGTCCATTTTCTAGTTTGAACAAGGAGGTACAATTCCCAAGGCAGAAGCTACTGTATGTGCCGAATATCAGAAACTGCTCCTCTTCAAGTCTAATGGGATCTTTTGTGCAGGAGGAAAGTACTAAGAATACAGCTAAGGCAAGGATGAGATATTTCATATGTTGTGGTTCTTTATACCATAGACGAAAAAAAGACGTAATCCGTTGGCTAGGAGGGAGAAAAAAATTATAAATCCTCTCTTTTTGTACCATAAAAATAAAGAATGAAGGACCCCAAGATGCCGATCACCAAAAGACCTAGTGCAATGAATTGTGACATAGACCAATTCACTCCTAAAATGCTATAATGTTCATTGACCCTAATCCCTTCAATGAAAAATCGCTCAATACCATTGAAAATCAGGTAGATAAAAAACAATCCTCCAGCAATTTTGATTCTTTTCCTCAGGACCCAAAGGATAAGGAAAATACAGCTAGCAAGAAAGGCTTCATATAAGGGTGTAGGATATACAGGTTTCGAAAGTTGAGTGCAGTGTTCTGGTTTGCCACCTTGAGCATTGCTAAGACCTCCACAGTCAGCAATTTCCACACCATCGTAGAAGTAGGTACCACTCACTGGGTCTGAATTCATACTATTGATGACATTGTGAGGATATTCATAGGCCCAAGCCCATTCAGGGAGAAAGAACCAGCCGGGTTTGGTCATTTCATTGACTATTCCCCAATCTCCATCACCAGAAAGATGGCATCCAAGTCGACCTATTGCATAGCCGATAATCAGTGAAGGAGCAACCGCATCCATCATTAGAATGGGCTTAATCCCGATTCTCTTCACGTAGAAATAGACCACGATAAAGGCTAAAATCAAGCCTCCATATATGGTCAATCCCGATCCCGATAGCAGTTGACCAATAGGATCCTTCATGAAGTCTCCAAAGTTTTCGAGAATCGAGAATAGTCTGGCACCTGCAATTCCAGAAATAGCTGCAATGATGGTGATGTCTGGAACACGTTCATGTGGCATACTTATCCTATCAACTACCCTTTTTTCAGCAAGCTTCGATTTCTTTAACTCATAGTACCTCCATCCTGCAAATATCAAAGCGCCAAGAATGCCTATCCATAGGTAGCCGCTTGTAGAAAGTAAGACTCCAGCGGCATCGAGCCTAAATTCAGTGAAGTTCAGAACGATATAGGACAGCTTATAGGCCAAAAGGAAGCCGACAGTAGCACTGAACAGTAGGGGCTTCACGGTGGGCCCCTCACCAATAGTTTCTTGCCTTACCCTCTCCTTGAAAAGGCCTTCTTTTTCATACCTCCTGAATTCGAGGTAGAGAATATAACCTGCAACAGCTACGGCTAGCATCAGAGACAATCCGAAGGTCTGCACGATTGAAAAGGCATTATCGACAGGAGTGCCAAAAAGAGCGTGTAGAACGTAGGAAAGGTCTGGATACATTGAAAAATAGCTTGACTTAAGTTCAAAAATAGCAAATAGAAGACATTAGTGGCACAGATTATGTTTTCGATATAGGTGTAGTGGGTTTATTACTCGTCACTTATATATACCCGGCCTTAACACCGACTTGTATTCAGCTTAAACTGCAGTTATGAAAAAAATAGTAGCATTTCTATTCTTGTTCTCTTGTACTACCTTTTTAGTAGCACAAGGAGGGGCGCAAATTTTTGCGGGCCTCACTACACTAAATAATGGCAGCACAGCAATAACTAAAAAGGGTGAGTATCATTCGGGTTACTCCATTGGAATTCAATCTCGACTAAAGGATGGAACCTTCGTTGCTGGCCCAGGCTTGAAATATACTCGGTTTTCCATGATGTCCTCTTCTGATGCGTCTTTCTTCAATAAGGATGAAAACTACCACCTGATTTCTGTCCCTTTTAACATTGGACTAGAATATAGACTTGCTTACATCTTGAAATTAAGAATGTATACAGGCGCGGATGCGCACTATTTCTGGAAGATAGATGATAATAGCAGCGACATCAACTTCGACTATGTGAATGACTACTACTTTGGTGCTCATGCTGGAATTGGAATCGATATCTATTGGGTCACTGTGGATGTAGCTTATGAGTATGGGTTGTCTAATGCCCACAAAATGGATGGATCAAAGTACAATGGTCTGACCTTTAGTCTAGGATTTTTCTTCTAAAATAACTTACCTACTGGGTCGCATAAGTTTGAGGTCCAGATCTGTTTTCTCTTCATTTATGATCTGTGTAACTAGTTTTCCGGTAGCGGGACCTAAACTCATACCCATCATACCGTGGCCTGTTGCAAGGGTAAGATTCTTAACTTTTTCACTTCTGCCAAGGTAGGGTAGTCCATCAAAACTTATCGGGCGGTAACCTACCCAGATTTTCTCATGCTCTGTATCTGTTGGGACTTGGATTTCAGGAAAGTACTTGGGCACAGCGTCTAGGAATCCTCTTACTCTTCGATGATTGATGTTCTTGCTTTTGCCACTAATTTCCAAGGTTCCAGTTATTCTCAGGTCCTTACTCATAGGAGTGATTGCAACCTTTTCTTCCGATAAGATAGAAGGGATGGTGGGTTTTCTGTCAATGGATTCTTGAGTGATTGAATATCCCTTGCCATCTTCTAACAGCAAACGGATCCCTAGTTTTTGCATGATGTTCTTAGACCATACTCCAGCTGTAACGATTAGTTGTTTAGGTTGAATTGCACGACCCTCAGATGTCAGAACCTCGGTCACTTGCCCTCCAACAACAGTAGCACTTTCTAAGCCGGCCTTCGTTAACTTCACTCCCTTCTTTCTAAGTAGGTTTTGGAGTTTAAGCATAAATTGGTTGGAATACAGATGAGCATCACCTGGATAGTAGACTCCCCCAAGCACATCCAGCGTGGTATCTGGATTTAAGTTTTGTACTTCTTCACTGCCAAGCACCTGGGCATCTAAGCCAAGCCGTCGTGCCTTTTCGGCAAGGTCTACTTCTTCCTTTTGTGACTTCTCGTTCTTATACAACATCATCAAACCCTGCATTTTAAGACCGAAGTCTAGACCTTCATCATCACTTATTGACTGGTATTCCACCTTGCTAAGTTCATTGTACTGCCAGATCAAATCTTGGCCTTTGTCGACATTGGCTTTTGTGCAAGACTTATTGAATCGCCACAACCACTGCAGCAAACTTAGACTCATTCGCGGCTTAATATAAAAGGGGCTGGAGGGATCGAAGATCCATCTGATTCCCTTAGAGATAATACCTGGAGAAGCCATAGGTACAAAGTGTGAAGGCACGATCATACCAGCATTTCCGTAAGAAGTGCCATCACCACTAAAGGAAGGATCTAGTACTTCCACTTCGTAACCTGATTGATTAAGGTAGTAGGCCGAGCATAGACCATTTACACCTCCCCCAATAATTGTTATTTCTGACAATTCTTAATGGTATTTTAGATTACGATATTAGACGACTTGAAAGCCAAACGCATAAGGGTCATCTTCGTCATCAATTATTATTGTATTGTGTCCGGTGATTCGTGCCCATCCTTCTATTTCTGGGATGATGGCTTCATATTCTCCACACTTAGTCCTGCCATGTATGGTGCCCTGAAAAGTACTTCCTATAATACTTTCATGAATAAAGGATTCACCCTCCTTGAGTAAGTCCTTAGAAGCCCATTGGGCCATTCTAGCCGAAGTACCTGTCCCGCAAGGTGATCTATCTATGGCCTTATCACCATAGAAGACCGCATTTCTGGCCGTTGAAGCAGGATCTAGTGTGTCTCCAGTCCAAAGAATGTGACTCAATCCTTGAATTGAGGAATCTTCGGGATGTATGAATTCGTATGCTGCATTTAACCTAGTCCTTAGAACTGGACTCCACCTGATGAGATCAGCAGCTGTATAGTCTTGCAAGCCGTTGAAGTTTTTTTGCTTGTCTATGATGGCATAGAAGTTTCCTCCATAAGCAACATCTAAAGTCAAAGTTCCGAGGTCAGGACATTCTACTTCCAGGTCTTCGGAATGCAAGTAGGAGGCAATATTGATGAGTTTCACGGACTTTACCTTTTCACCTTCCTTGATATAACTTGCTTTCACGAGCCCTGCTGGAGTTTCAAGTCTAAGTTCACCCTCCTTCTTAGGAATGACGAGTCCTTCTTCAATGGCAATCGTGATCGTCCCTATGGTTCCGTGACCACACATCGGTAGACATCCAGAGGTCTCTATGAATAAGACTGCAATGTCATTTTCAGGATCACTAGGTGGATAAAGTATGCTGCCGGACATCATATCATGTCCCCTTGGTTCAAACATCAGACCCTTTCGAATCCAATCGAAATCTTCAAGGAAGTGGAGTCGTTTTGCACTCATATTGGGTCCTCTAAGAAGTGGCCCACCGCCCGCAACTAGCCTGACTGGATTGCCACAGGTGTGTGCGTCGATACAAAAAAACTTCTTCCTCATGACTATCTTACTTCACTATGATTCACTTCGCTTTATGCCCAGCGGATTATCCTCTTTCAAGGCATCAGGTAGCAGTTCGTCCGGAAAATCTTGGTAGCATATGGGCCTCACAAATCGGTAGACTGCATTTCCTCCTACAGATGTGAACCTTGCGTCAGTTGTGGCAGGAAATGGCCCTCCGTGGTGCATGGCCTCAACAACTGCTACACCAGTAGGCAGCCCATTGATAATGATTCTTCCTACCCTTGCTTTGATGACAGCTAATAGGTTTGCTTGTCCAAGAAGCTCTTCACTTTCTCCAATCACCGAGGCTGTCAATTGTCCTTCAGAAGCTCCTGCAACTGCAAGCATTTCTGAATCACTTTCACAAACGACCATGATCGTAAGTGGTCCAAACACTTCTTGCGAAAGTCTAGGATTGGATAAGAAGTCCTTGCTATCGACTTCTAGCAAACAAGGATGTGCCTTCATGGATTGCTTGTCGTCATCTACTTCAACGTAACGAATTCTTACTCCCGTCTGCAGGGAATGAGCATAGCGCCCTACTTCATAGGCATCATGGATGCCTTTGTTGAGCATGGTTGCCGCTTCTAGTCGACTAAATGCGTCTACCAGCTGGTCGGTGAAGGCGGTCAAATATTCATTCTTCTTGACGACTAAAACTCCAGGGTTTGTGCAGAATTGTCCAGCTCCCAGATTAACTGAAGCTGCAATCTTGTCCGCCCACTCAGTCGTCTTTTCTTTCATAGCTTCTGGCAGGATGAAGACCGGATTCACACTCCCCATTTCTGAAAAAACAGGTATAGGTTCTTCCCTAGATTGTGCAAGGTCGTAGAGTGCCTTACCACCCTTGAACGAGCCAGTGAATGCCACTGCCTTGATGTCAGGATGTTGTACAAGGAAGCCTCCCAATTCATTACCGGAGCCATTCAAAGATGAAAAGACTCCATCGGGAATTCCACATTCTATGGCTGCTGCCATGATAACTTCAGCAACAAGATTATTTGTTCCAAGGTGTGATTCATGTGCCTTGACAATCACTGGGCACCCTGATGCAAGAGCAGAGGCGGTGTCACCTCCAGCTGTTGAAAAAGCAAGAGGAAAATTGCTTGCAGTAAATACAAGCACTGGGCCAATGGGCTCCAGGCACTGCCTAAGATCGGTCTCACCTCGATTGATGATGGCATTTACCCATGATCCTTCTTGAATCTTATCCGCAAAAAATCGCAGTTGACCACATGTTCTGTTTCTTTCGCCTTCCACTCGTCCCCTTGGAAGACCACTTTCAGCCATTACGCGGTCAATGAGTTTGCCAGACAGGCCTTCAATCTTATCAGCTATTGTTCTTAAGAACAAGGCCCGCTGCGAATTAGCCATTTCAGCATAGCTTCTGGCGGCTTCTTTTGCTTTTTCCACAGCCTCATTGGCTTCTTCTTTGCTTGCAACATGAAACTCACCTTCTAGATTTTCTAGGTTACTAGGGTCTACAGCATGTACGATCGTCCCTCCCTTGGCACTTATTTTCTTACCAATAATGTTAAATCCTTTCATCAATTGTTATTAGGTTTTGATTAATCGATTAATACCAAGATGTGTTAATTTGAAGTGGGGACTAGATTGCGCTTAAATATCGAGATATTTGGGCAAATTAGGACGATCTTTCAAGCTATTTTCGATTAAATTTTTTACCCGCATTCTTTCAGCCCCCTGTAGCGGCTTTCTTGGTGGACGGACTACCTCATTCCCTAGACCAGTGTATACTTCGGCTAGTTTTATATTTTGTACCAATTGAGGGTTGATGTCCAATTCTAAGAGGGGCATAAACCACCTGTAAATTTCAATAGCCTCAGCCGTCCTACCAGCCTTGGCTAGGTAGTAGATAGCACAGGTCTCTTCTGGAAAGGCAGCAACTAATCCAGCCAGCCAGCCATCGGCGCCAAGCAAAATACTCTCAAGGGCTAAGGTGTCGACTCCGCACAAAATCTTTAGCCTATCGCCAAACTGATTGCGTATTCTTGTGACATTAGTAAGGTCTCGTGTACTTTCTTTTACGGCGGCGATATTCTCCTGCTTTATCAAGGTATCGAACATCTCTAGGGTTACTTCTATTTTGTAGTCAACTGGGTTGTTGTAAACAAGAATTTCAAGGTCCGTACTTTTCGCAATGGTCTCGAACCACTCTACGGTTTCCTCATCTGTGGACTTATATAGCATTGGTGGCAGGACCATTAAGCCGTCGGCACCCTTGTCTTGTGCTAACCTTGCCAATTGGATAGCATCCTTCGTATTACTCTCGGCAATGTTCACCACGACTGGAAAATCCTTGCCCGCAAAATGCTTAGTTTCTTCTAGGAGCTCCATCCTTTCGCCGTGCGTGATCGTGCTCGATTCTCCAAGAGAACCTCCAATTACAAGACCATTAATTCCGGCATCGATCTGCGCCCTTGTGTTTTTATTAAAGGCATCAATGTCTAGGCTTAAGTCTTCCTTGAATTTTGTTGTAATTGCTGGGATTACACCTGTCCACTCCATAATTGTTTTGACTTTATTTGAAGCAAAATTACGATTTGAAACTATTGTTGACTTTATATATTTTGATTTAATTTTTGCATATTTTAGCCTATGATATAGAATTATAGATAAAATAGGGTATATATTTGCATATGAAGGTGCAGCCATTTACAATTCCAACTGTAACAAATACTTCTTTTATTGCCCAGGTTGATCAGCTGGAAGTTTTTTACCCACAACTACATCGTCACCCTGAAGTGCAGCTGTGTTGGATCAGAAAGGGACGTGGAACTCTGGTGGTGCAAGCTGACTTCTTTCCATTTCAAGAGGGCGATATTTTTCTAATCGCATCCAATTGTGCGCATGTATTTAGGAATGAAATGCATTCAGGAGTCGAGGCGGTCAATGTTTTCTTTTCAACGGATCCCACCAAGAATAGGCTTATGAGTGTTGCTGAAATGCAAGATCTTAGAAAGACGTATTCGGAGATCTCACCCTGTAGCATTATAGACAGGAGTATTTCCTCCTACCTAGATGGCTTGTTGTCTTCTTCGACTGCAAACCGAGTCAGTATATTTATTCAGATGCTTGAAGCCTTAAAAGGAATGGTTCAATTAGCTACGAGTAAGGGCCCTCACTTGACAGATAAGACAGGAGATCGCATCAAGAAGGTGATGGAGTACACGTTTGATAACTATCGAGAGAAGATCGATGTCAAGATGCTAGCACGACATATTTACTACACACCTGAGGCCTTCTGCCGCTTCTTCAAGAAGAAGACGGGGAAGACCTATGTGAGGTACTTAAATGAGTATCGAATTAGTGAGGTATGCAGAAGACTAGTTGAAGCTGAAGCTCCTATCGTAAGTGAAATTGCCTATGAATGCGGGTTTAGCAATGTGAGCCACTTTAACAGGATTTTTAAGGAACAAGTGAGCTGTTCTCCGCTTGAATATCGGAAGAATTTCCTGGAGAAAACTTTCAGCCTAAAGGCTTAGAATTGTTAGGTGCGCATTTACCTGCTGATTTGTTTAGGGTTTAATTCCTTTGTGACCAAGACCTGTTTGGAAATAAAAACTGTAATTTGCTACAGAAGAAACTTACTAATATGTTTGAAAATCTTCAGGAAGCATTCCTGATCTTGGTTGTTTTTCTCTTCCTCTTTTTTTCTTTTTTCCTATTTGCATATAAAGAAGGAAGGCAGGTAATTAGGAAGATTCTGGGCCTCTTCTTCTTCGCCCTTGCTCTAAGTATCTGTGATATTTATCTCCTCCAAAACGGATTTTATGAGCAGAATCCTCAGTTTGCTTTTATCCTGAATACCATCCTGTTTTTGTATGGTCCTATTACTTGGTTATTGACAAAAAGTGTAACTGTGAGGGCTTACCGTCCGAATCCTAAGGATCTCGTGCACTTTGTCCCATTCTTCCTTGTCCTAGGAACAATGATTGTTACATACCACACTAGAAATGCGGAGTTTAAGCAAGAATTTTTTGCAAGGGCCTCAAATGCAAGGGACTTCACAACCCTTACTTCCTCGTTAATATTTTTTTTCTATACAGGCATCTATATCGTTAAGTCGTTCCGACAAGTAAGGAGGTATCGTGAAGAAATGAAGGAGCAGGTTTCGAACGTGGAAAATCTGAAGTTGGAGTGGCTAAAATATATTCTCTGGTGGTTTCTGGCAATTATGCTTGCAGCCTTAGTGGTCCAAGTCACCAATATCATTGCTGGCGAAGAGCGTAATATTCCGCAACTTTTATTGGGTTTTCTTCTCTTGGCAATGTTCCTCTTCATTCTTAGTGCAATTTTGAAAGGGCTTAGGAAGACAGTGGCATTTTCAGAAACCGTTCTTTCCCCAGGAAGCATTAAGACTAAAGAAGTAGATAGTGGCAAATTAGATGAGCTACTTGCCTTAATGAAATCGAAGAAGCCCTTCTTGAGTCCTAACCTCACTCTGAAAGATCTTGCCACAGCCTTTGGTCAGACGCCTCGATTCACCTCTGGACTTATTAACAATGGGACTCAGCAATCTTTCTTTGACTTTATTAATTCGTATCGTATTGAACATTTTATGCAAGTAATGAGAGAATCTACAGACCAGCACCTTACCATCTTAGAGGTCATGTATGCTAGCGGATTTAATTCAAAGTCTTCTTTTAATACGGCTTTCAAGAAAAAGTCTGGAAAGACTCCAAGTCAATGGCGTAAGACGATTGTTGCTTAGGCCTGATAATGAGTGGCTTACGAGTACGACTTTATGCCGAGCCACAAGTACTACCAATTTTAGTTTTCAATATCAGTACGACTTCGTGAAATCGGTCGCAAGAGGAAATGTAGGATATCATATTTGAAGAAAAAAATATGAAAAAGTTAGACATTACTACTCAGAAAAAGGCCCTTATCATCATAGGGATTATTATTTCAGGTCTTTTGATTTCTCCGAAGTGGATGCTTGCAATTGCACCATGGATCCACTACAGTTTGCTGCTCTTGTACTTTAGAACTTCGAATTGGAAGGGTTTTTTATTAGCCGTTCCCATTTTGAGTCTTACGGCAGTAATTGCACAATATGAAGTCTTTCCAATGCCTGTTGGAGCCTTACTTACAACTATGTTTGTAATTAATATTCTGGGACTTCTTCCCTTTATACTAGATCGATTAATCACGAAGGGACTACCTGCTGTTGTTTCGGTTTTTTCATTTCCTATCATATTGACGCTCTTCCACTACCTGCTTGACCAGGGTCCTCAAGGAACTTGGAGCAATACCGCATACACACAATACAAGTTTTCTTCCCTGATACAAGTCGCATCAATTACTGGAATTTATGGCATCAATTTTTTAATCTACTTCTTTGCTTCAACACTCTACCATTTTCTTAGTGTTAGAAAATTTCAGCCCGCACTACTAGTGATGCCACTAATATTTGTCCTCTCTAACATTTATGGCCTTATCAAGCTAAATCAAAAGAGTGAGTCTAAAGGGGTGGTCAATGCTGCAGCCATCACTATTGATAATCGTCCACTGTATGAAAAGGTACATGAAGTGGTGAGTGGTGAGGCGATCACCCTTCCGCAAGACCTTTCGCAGGCGGACCCTATTGTCCAAGATTGTAATCTTAGTTTTCAAGAGTTCATCACCAATAGCGAGTTGCCAAAATACCAGGCTATTTATGAAGCCATGGATGAGTCGCTAGAAATCTACGTGAACGCCACTAGGCTTGCCGCAGAGAGGGGAGCTAAGATGGTCTTATGGTCGGAAGCCGCCATCATCAACACCAAGTCGCGAGAATGTGCTTATCAAGACCAGGTGACCCAGTTGGCAGATGAATTGGATATCTACTTGTTTTTTTCAACTGCCGTGTTTCATCCTGAAAAAGTTGGAAAGGAAAAGCGATTCATTGAAAACAAGGTGCTTACATTTAGTCCCACTGGTGACTTGCTCAATACCTACTTCAAGAACATACCTGTCATGGGGGTCGAACCATCTTTTAAAGGTGATGGAGAAATCCCTGTGATAGCAACAGATTTTGGAAATTTGTCCCCGATAATTTGTTACGATGCCGATCATCCTAAGTTAGTGTCTCAAGTCAGCAGGAAAAGCACAAATACATTAGTTGTGCCTACTGGTGATTGGAAGGCAATTAGCCCCTATCATACCTACATTGCGGCCGTCAGGTGTATTGAAAATGGTGTCTCTATGGTTAAGTCTGCGAGCAATGGGCTAAGTGCAATGATAGATGACAGGGGACGAATACTTGCAGGATATGATTTCTTTGATGAAGAGGAGGTAAAGCTATTGCAGTATGATATGCCTTTGATGAGCTCTGATACCCTTTACTACATTTCTTCAAAGTTATTTATCAATCTCCTTACATTAGGTTTCGCTTTTTTATCAATTTTCAAAATTATTGTTGCTATTAGACAAAAATAATCTATATTTCGGCTTTAACTTTGCGTATTTGAAGGAAACTCATCAAAATATTAAGCCGAAAGGCTCGATGGTGGTCAAAATATTCGAGGATCACTGTGATTCCCTAGTATTGTTTGGCAGGAACCTCGGTTTCAAGTCTGTAGAGGTAGAAGATTCTATTCAAGACTTATTCTTGAAGTTTTGTGAGAATGAAGTCCTTATCATTAATGCTAGGAATCGAGAGGCCTACTTAAAGATTTCGCTTAAGAGACACCTACTTAGAAAATATGCTCAAGATAGGAGGACCATTGAACACTCTTCAAAGGTTTTGGAAATTTCTGTCCCCTCCTATGAGGAGCAACTAATTAAGAAGCAAACTTCGCTGCAGGATGCAATCGCTGTTAAAGAAGCCCTTAGTTGTTTGTCAAAAAGTCAAAAGACCATCATGACGATGCGATTTTATCGATCCATGTCTTACGAAGATATTGCAGGCAAACTCGGAATCAAAAAACGTACAGTTTACAACCAGGTTCACGATGCTATGAAAA
>CAZMYK010000063.1:0-12069 GCA_964570435.1 uncultured Saprospiraceae bacterium
TCCTTCCATCAGTATTTCACCATTGACGAGAACCGTGTCTACATCGCTCCCTTTGGCAAAGGCAAGAGCACCGGAATCCTTGGCTGCTTGTGAGTTGGTGTGGATGGAAACGTTGGAGAAGTCCGCACCCATGCTTGCTTCCATCTTCGACATCACATCCGCAGGTACACCCTTAGGTGCGCTTCCTCCTTCGGATGCAGATGAATTTCCTTCTTTTTTTTGTGCGGGGTTATTGTTTCCGTCTTCACCATTGCTTCCGTCGCCATCTCCACCCGCGGCTCCGTTCTCATCATTAGAGTCATCATTTGGTTGCTCTGGCGTATCATCTGCAAAAACCAAGTCTACCGAATCGGCGTCCATGACTTCTTCCTCTTTTTCATCTTCTTTTACTGCCGCATTTACTTGCAAGGCGGCACTATCCGTTTTCATTTCAGCACCAACGGGATCGGAACTATTCGTCTGATCATTCTGGTCAGTAATTTCAGCTGGATTAAGTTTTTGATCTTTTTCTTCGCTTTCAGCTTCTTCTTTAATGTGCTTTGGATCAGAGGCGAGAAAGAGGGGAGGAGGCACCATGTATTCTGTCGCAAAGACTGTGCTCACGTCTTCCATTTCGTGAGCTACTGCTTTCGATATGGCCTTTTTGTCGTTATTGTCGTTGTTCTTTTCCAAGTGGTCCTGGTCAATTTTCTTGGGTTATCACACTAGTTATTTGGGGTCAATAAATAGTGCTTTTTTACCGCAAGGATCTTGGTCCAGATCTACTGCCTAGTAATTGCATTGGTCTTGTTTTCCCTATAAAAAATCTTAAGATAGGACAAATCAAGGTTTAAGTCAATGTTGTATTTTAGAAAAAAAAGATTATGTCTTCTAGGGTCGCTCGATTTTGTTAATATTCAATTCTTCTTCTTTGTACTCCACAGTATATAAGTAGCCATCATCCTTAAAGAGCAATTTAGGAATTTGGGCCGCTTCTAAATTCAGGATATATTCTTCTATTTTTTCAAGGGTGTGGGCATCAAATGTGCTTACGGCAAGACTAAGATCTTCCTTGTTTAAATTCTCTAACCTGTAGGTTAGTAAGGTCTTCCGCATGGGAGATAAGAGACTTTGTTGGTTAGGTGAGGGGCTCAATTTTACCGAATTCCAATCGTTTTCTATCAAATAGGTTTCTTTGGTAGATAAGATTCTGAGGCCATGCTCGAGGTTGATCCCAAACAGATTGCTTTCATCGACTAGCCTTTGATTCTCGAAGAATTTTTTACTAGGATCATGGATAAAAACCTTTCTCATATTATCTAGTGCTGATTTGGAAACAACAGATATTAGCTTGGATCCTTCCTCTGCTTCTAGGTGGCAAATGTCAAGTAGGGGAATAGCTTGAACAAAGTCGGGTTCTGTTTTATAAAGCCTATGGAAAATAAGCTCTCCCTCTCCAAGCTCATTACTTCGCCTGACAAAAACACAGACTTCACCGTCGTTCATTACAAGAATATCGGTAGGCATTTCCCCTAATGGAAACTTGAAATGGCTATCCTCGTGCTTGATAAGATTGTTGTTATCATCAACATGATAAAGGCGTCCTGATTTAGAAAAGAAAGAATGCGGATAGATATTATTCATTTCTTCGATCTTTCTTCCTGTCGAATCGAAAAGAATGGTTTTGGACGCTTCGAAGTCTTGCACGAGAATCTGCTGACTTCCTTGGTGAATGGTGATATTGTAGGAACTAGGAATCATAGTAGAGGTAGAATTTGTAATCTTTACATTCGTGCAATTAGATTGTAGTAAAAATATTAGGGCCATTATTCTTAATTCTAATAGCATTAGACTAAGATACCATCTTTAGGATCATGAACTGGGAAGTCTCCTACTATCTTGCTACACAGAACGGCATTAACTTTTGCATTGGCCCTATTGCTTAGATTTTGATTCATCATTTGTCTAATTCGATTGGAGCCAGGTTCAAATAGAATGTGTCGTACTTCGCTATAGTTAAGATTGTCAGCAAAATCGATGACTGTTTGGAGCTGAGGTGAATTAACAGAATGTTCAGGCTTGCACTTTTCTAAGGCATTATAGAAATCGTCAACGCGAGGTGAATTTTTAAGGTTAATACCTTCAGGCTTCGCATATGAGTGAACCAAATTCTTGAATTTTGTGCCATTTACTTCTACATTCTTATCGTAGGCATCCCATAACCAAGGATAGAGACTATCCTTCTTGCTCTTGCCGTGAAGTAAGTCAAAAATGGTCTTCTGCCTTAGATTATGAAAGTCCTTGATCTTCGGATCGTGGTCTGCCGAAACGGAATCATATCTACCATCGACCCAGTATGCTCTAAATTCAGTTTTGTATCTGTTCCAACTTTCTTCTGGAGAACCAGTTGGCTTGTCATGCCCAGCCTCTTTGTCATGACGATCGGCATCATGCTGCACCTCATGAATCATTACGGTCTTTGTACTATTAGGGTTCCTCCTAACGTCATACATCCATATGTCCTTATTGAGATGGTGTCCACCTGTTCCAGCTTGTACAAACCTGATATTCCTTGTAGAATCCACATGGGCATCGTAGGATGCGGTTTCAGGAACTATCTCGTTAGCGCCGAAGTAGGCATTGTAATTATCTTTCCCTTTATGTTTCTTTGCTCGTTCTTTTGCATCATGTGTCTTGGTACATACATGCAGGTCATTCTTTGCACCTCCTTCTCTATTGGGATTAAGCCATTCTGCAGTATTCCTTTCTATTTCTGTCCCCTTGCTCATCTGCTTGAGGATTTGCTGCATTTTCTTAACATCCTTCTTGTGATTTTCTATCGCCTTGGCGTAAGAACCTGAAAGGAGGTCATCGCTAGCTTCAAGATCATCTCCACTTAACTCATCTTTTAGTATGTCCCTCAAACCCGGCACCTTCTTAATGGTGTCGATCTGAGTTGCGTTCAATTTTTGCAAGGCTTGGTAGATCTGATCTTCATCGGTACCCCATCCCTTAGTTGCATCCCATATTTCTTGGATGGTAGATGGGAAGAATGCCTCTGAACCATATTCTAGGAGGAGGAAGGCCTTCCAGAGATCGTGGCCACTCATTTCGTCCTTCAATTCTGCCATAATCTTGGCATCACTTTCTAAGCCTGCTCTATCGACACAATTTCTAATGGCAGAGTAGATTCCTTCCTCATCAGTACCAAGACCTGACCCTGCCTCATAGATCGCATCCTTTGCCTCCTGCAGGGTAAGAGCATTGGGGAGGTCCCTATCTGTATCCCATTCGGTTCCGACAACCCATTGCCCGCCTATACCTGTCTTTTCACTTCCAAGGCTTGGCTCTATATCTGCAGCTGTTTCTCCTGTGACTCCTCCCCAAGCAAATCCAAGGTCGAAGATTTCAGGCTTGGCATTGGTTAGATCTGTTATAAGAGTTGCAGCACGGTCATCTATAGCGTTTTCTTGTACGTAGACCCCTAGACTAAAGCCAAATCGTGTTTTATATTCTCCAATTTGCTTTACGACTTCCTCTTTGACTTTATAACTTTTCTTCTTGTTTTCCCCCCTTGAGAAGCGATCGTAATCAATCAAGTTTCCAGCGTTAAACATTACGGTGTCACCAGGAGCAATACTATAGCTGAGACAAGCTTCTTGGAGATCACCTGCCTTATGGAAAAACAAGACTTGTAGGGCACCAGCAACTTTCTTTCCGTCTATCACTTGTTCTACATTCCTCAGTCCTTGCAGTTCACTATCGATGAAGCTTCCAACGCCATAGACATGGACGTCCCTTTTATTTAGTTCCTTAATCAATCCTGTCAATACATCAGGATTCGTGTCGCGAGATTTGACATCAAGAATAACACTAAATAATTCCTTTCCGTAAGTCGTTTTGTACAATTCGACAACATCGGAAAAGCTCATCTTGTCCTTAAAAGTCTTATCGGAAGTCTGGTCCTTCTTATTGTCCACTCTAGACTTACTGCCGATCTCATCAGCCTTGGCCTTCCAATCCGGATCACTTCCTATGATCATGGCCTTGCCGAATAGGTCCATCCAAGCTCCAGCCGCCACTCCACCTTGCCCAGACTTACTTGTACCCCTCACATTATCATATTGTCTAAGACCACCCCAAGGACCATTTTCTTTGACGGTTTGGCTGGTATTACCGTGGGCTATCACCAAGCCATCAACAAGTTCTATTGCGATACTTGCCTTTTCAGTTTCTGTTTCAGCTTCCTTGTATTTCTTAATAGTCTTGGGGTCAAGAAATGCATCCCATTCGAAGGCAGTTAGCTTATCTAGTCTATCGCTACGGCCATTTTCATTAGCGGCATCCTTGGCCTGAGTCCTAGCGAGACCATAAGCTGCAGTCACTGGATTATTTTCGAACATGATGATGACCTTTTCTGAGCCTGCCTCATCTTTGATCGCCTTTGTCACATCTGCATGGACATCTGGCATAAGCTTCAGCAGGATGTAGTTCCACTTCTCATCGTCCATGAGTTCGATGCCAGCACCCATAAAGCTTCCATGTGCATAGAACTGATTGTTAGCTTCCGGGATGGTGTCCGTTTTCTTATCTGGTGTTTTCTGTGCGACTGTTCTCAGATTAGAATCACTTTTGGAGAAATCAAAGGGAGCTGCCTGGGTGGTATTTTTTCCAGACTTGGTATTTAGTGAAAATGGTTTCTTTTCTGTTGGCCGGTTTCCACCACTTGAAGTCTCATTTGGATCTTTGGGATTCTCCTTCATTTGTGCAGGTCTATCCTTGTCTAGTGAGAATTGTGCTGACTTGTTTTGGTCTATTGTATTTGCTGCGCTTGGCTCTAGCTTGTTAGCGAATGCCTTGCCAAAATCGTCAGCTTCTTTTTCTAGACTTTGGTCATCGTTAACAGCCTGTCCTTGAGTATGGGAGGTGGCTTGTACACGACCGGCCTTCTGCTGTTGTATGTGACCTAATTCGTGCCCTATTAGTTCTTGCCCACTCCTAGTGTCAGGCTTGAACTGACCAGGCGCAAAGTGAATATCTGAGCCTCTGGCGAATGCAAGTGCTCCGAGGTTGGTGGCTTCAGAGGATTCTTTGTGAACATTGACATCAGAAGGTATTTCTGCAAGCGCCCCATTTTTTTGTGAACTAGTGGCACCTTCAGTTTGCTTTTGTGCAACAGCTCCATAGCCTTTCTTGTAATCAATACCAGCCTCTCGGAGTTCATCCACATTAGAAAGTCCTAGCTTTGGTGGATTCTCTAACATGTAGTTAAGGTTTTTCTGGTCTACACCATGCGTGATCTTTAACCAAAGCCATCGCAGTGGATTAGTTTCTGTGTGTGGGTATGAAATTGCATAGTGCTTCAAGGATTTAAAAAGAAACAAGTCATTTTTTGCATCGGCTATTAAATTATAGAAGTACCATTGGTCTGCCATTGCATATCCTGTCCACCAGCTGTACCCCTTGAGCAATATGTCTTTAGCCCTGGCTGCCATCGCTTCGTATTTGCCGACATAGGCCATAAGGTTATGTGTTTCTTTGTCACCGCCATAGACCTTGATGCCAAATTGATAGCCAGATTCTCCTAAGATTTGGATAACCTCCATTCTGAAAATGGCCATATCCCAGTCCGTAGTATGTTCCCACGACTTTAGGAAGGCCTTAAAATTAAAGTCCTTTTCGAGGAAATAGACTAACACAAGGACTGGATGAAATTCGTATTTGTAATTGTTTTGAAGGAGGACTGTCCTGATACTGTCAAGCTTTAGTTCTTCGATGAAGTCGGAATCATTTCTGGCATACTTAAATATTTCCAAGATCCCGCCACCGTCATCTCCATCGCTGATTTCTCCTTCATAGCCAAAGGTTGCACTTTGAATGAGGGCGCTTGCAACAGATTCGTTCCCAACCATTCTAACCTTAAGGATGTTGGCCATTCTTTCGTACTGCGCTAGTTTAGGTTCGGTGGCACGTTGTTGATAGCTTTTATAAGGAATGTCCCATTTATCAAACCAAGATTTGGCAGATTCGCCCCAAAACCTACCTAAGATCTGAATAACCCCGACAGGATCTATGCCATAACTAGCAGTCAAGGCCAAGAAAGACTTAACAGCTGGTTTGCCACCTTTTTTGTACTGTATTTTTAGAGCCACAATGACCTTGTCCAAGGTTTCGCTGGACGTGATAAATTGACTTTTTATTCGAGATAAGAGGTCAACGAAGTCTCTGACAGCTACGTCTGCTTCCTTGATATTTGCGTCATCTTTGTCAAAGCATTTTTCAAGATCTTTAATCAGGGAATCTGCGTTATCACTACAGAACTTGCTTTTGTCCTCTCCTGCACCCTTAATTCTTGCAAACAAGTTATTCCATTCATCGGTGCTACCAGCACTTGAATTTCGACTTGGCCCAGCACCATTATTGTATACCACGTTGTAGATTGCCTCCGCAATTTCAGCCTTCTTGGAACTTTTGAAGGCAATCCACTCTGGCTTCTTGCTGGACTTGTCCTCAGGCGCATCAATGTATGTTTGCCTAATAAAATACAATGTGTTGGTGCCGATTCCACCTCCCAGCTTTATAGTAGCTGAGCCACTAACTGATGCCTCTAAGGAGGCCTTCCCATCTTCCGTGTTTTCTGCACCATAGACCTTTCCTAGCTCTAAGGCAAGGGACCACTTCATGAGTTCATAGGATCGCTTTCCAGAGGACTCTTGCTGTCGCCATTTGAATGCTATTTTTGGAGCTACTTTTAGCTTGCTATTTTTGTTTTCGAAGAATTTGTCTGGTACAAATTTGCTGATCTGGCTACCAGCCTTCGGAATAGTCTCCACTATAAGTTGAACAGCTGAAGCTAGAAGAGCTGTGTTGATATCTCCGAATCCTGGCATTTTTGAGGCGAGGGTGCATGCCTTAGAAACCATTGATCCTGACTTTGAACCCCATGTCTTGAGTAGTTCTTGGATTTGCTTAGCTTCAACAAGCAAGGTAGGTTGAATAACAAAGTCTTGGTACTTGCCATTCATGTTTACGTTAGGATCTCCTGCAACTGCAGTGGTTGAAAAACTGGCTGGTACTTCCACCACAATTCCTCCTAACCAAGGTAGTTCTAGATTGACATTACCATTAACGGCAAAGGTGCTTTCTTCTGATGTACGATCTTTCCCATCCTTATCTTCCTTATCCTTATGTGTGACCTTAGAACTACTCCACATTGCTTCTACCGAACCCGAGGCACCTTTGTTGTCTCCCAGTTTCGCCTCTCCCTTTGCAAAGCCACCGGCACCCAAGGTAGTCACTTCAATTTCTTTCTTTGCGCCAGCTTCAACGAAGTTGGTGTCTTTGAGAGGGATCTTTAGTTTTTCTTTCTGGTCTTCACTCAGCTTGTCATCTTTTTCAAGTTTCAAGTACAGATTCACAAGATGATTATAGATTGATCCAGCGACTGCCTTTGATCCGCCATATTCCCATTGGTAGGAATAGCCTGCGTTTGCAGCAATTCCCACCGCACCGCCTCCTTTCTTAGTAGCCTTACCGACCCCGAATTTCCCAGACAAGTCAAAGTTCGCCGAAAGCAAGTAGGTAAAATCTTGCATTTTTTCATAAGCAAAAGAAGTGTTGAATCCGACCTCAATATAGGCTGGGAGCCATCCAATCTGCGCATAACCAGAAGCTTGCATTGAAAATTGAATAATCAGGGATTCTCCACGGTCATTGACGAAGGTGTCCAGAAATTTCATAATGAGATCTCTGGTGATTAAGTTGTCTTTGTACTTGTATGGATCAAATATAAAGGTCTGTGGTGCCACGTCCTTTGGCTTTTCAAATTGCCGTGGCCCTGAATTGCTTTTTAATTGCCTTGTACTTCTGCTGGTGGATTCTTTTCCAGAAGCTGCCTTTTTACCCATCTCGTCGGCTTCCTTTTCTAGGATTGGGTTGTCATTAACACTATGACCTCCTTCCTGCTTTGTGCCTTCTACTCTCCCTTCTTTCTGCTGTACGACATGGGCAAGTTCATGTCCGATTAGTTCCTGTCCTTGGCTCGTATTCGGCTTGAATTGTCCCGGTGCAAAGTGGACATCGTTGCCCTGAGCGAAGGCAAGGGCTCCTGCCTTCTTTGCCTCTCCTGAATTCTGATGGATGTTCACATCTGCAAAGGAGGTCCCGAAGGAGGCTTCCATTTTTTGCATAATGTCGCCGGCGTCAGGTGATCCATCATGATTTGATTCATTAGTAGCGCTGACCTCCGAGCTCTTCTTTTTCTGGATAGCATCTCCTCCAAAGGCGGTGAAAAACCCGCTATATAGACCCTTGGCTCTAGTGACTTCTCGAACTTCACCAAACTCCATATTGCCATCTATACTTATGATGGTATCACCCTTCACTTCCTTGATGACCGTATGGTGTTGCTTAGGCAGATTAATGTAGCCTATGTCGCCCGGCTTAGGGCTCTTTGTTGTTCCTAATTTACCCGCTCCTAGCACTCCTTTACCAGGAACCCAATTTCCAACATCCTTACCCGCTTTCTTCACTGCCCAAATCGCGAATATTCCGCACCAATGCGGGAATTTTGCTCCATTTTGGTCACCCGAAGTGGGAGAGCCATCTTTATTTGCACTCTTGCCTGAAAATGAAGGTCCTTGGTATTTGATGCTCTTAATTACGTCTTCGGGCCATACGCCAGGAGCTGAAGTATCGAAGTATTCTAGGAGACGTTCATAGCCTTTCTTGTTTCCTGAACCGTCGTCAATCATTGATTGTACTTTCCCAATTTCTCCTTGTGCCAAGGAAACGATGGAGTCTCGTATTGAAGATTCCGAACCTCCAGCAAATTGTTTTACTCTGGAAAACTGCTTAAGGCTCGTGTTTTTTGATGGAGCTGAGAATTGAAGACTTGGAGGCGCGAGTGCCTTTTGCTTTACTTTTTCAACCTTCTTCTGAATGTAGGGAAGCTTAAATATTGCAGACTTTTTCGAGTCATGGAAGTCATGATTTTCTTTCTCCGCAGCTTTTTCAATTTTATCAAGTTCGGCATCTAGTTGGGCCTCTGTTTTGCCGCGTAGATTCTGATCGATGCTTCCATAATGTTTCTTATCGATTGCCAGGTGGGCATTCTCATGTGCATCTAGGCTTGCATAAAATTTGTCCCAGGCTGCCACTACTTTTTTGTAGTAGGCTTGATATTCATTCTTATTGTCGGCTGCGTTTTTTCTGATCGAGTGAAGATCCTTCCATACAGGCATGGTCTTCTTAATTTGCACACTAACAATAATACTGAGAGATTTACCATCCTTTGATTCACTTATTTTAGAACCAAGAATTTGTGGAGATATGCTACCTGCTTCACCATTATTTGCGAATTTCTGATATATCTTATTGTAGTCTCCATTTACATCATAGGTGACCTCGCTGAACGTCAGATTAGTCTTACCGCCTGTGAATGTGGGTTCTTTCTTCTGGATAGGTTGACTCCTAGTAAGTGCTTGCGCTTCTGTTTTCTTCTGAACTGGAGCGGCTTCAGTTGAAGGGCTAGGAAGCTGATTGGCATTTTCTTGGTCGTCCGCTGGCATGGATTCTTCTGGGGCAGGGAGGACGGACTTAATTACACCTATGTAGGCATCACTCTTCTTATAGCTTTTATTATTGCGACCTGTCTTGTCCTTGATTTTCTTGTCGTGGGTTAGGGGGATGTAATTTTTGCCGACAGTACCTGATTCATTTTGTTTACCCTTATTCATGTCGAAGTCCGTCGTATTTCCTCCAATCACTTCGGCATAGACAAAATATTTTTGCTCCTTCATCCACTGATCAAAGGGCAGTACTAGAGCATTTCCAAGTGCCGATTCTTCTAGAAAGTAGTCCTCATACATGACTTGCACTTGCTGGTATGAGCCGATCGATTTTCTGCCGGATTTCACCTCGACCTTTTGCTTTTTCTTCTTGCCTGGTACCTTCTTCCTTACCTTCTTAGTGCCATCACCACTTCCTTCTTCGCCATATACATCAATGCCCACTACTACATCCCCATGGGTATTGCCAGAAAGTCTATCATAGGTTGCCAATGGCTTTTTTGTTTCTCCTTCCTTTGGCTTGTCTTGTGCCCTTGCTCGAACGAGGATGTCTCCTACTTCCACACTTGCAGCTCCCTTTCCAAAGGCCTTGGAAAGTTGCTGAGTACCACTTCCTTTTCTTTTATTTTTCTTGGCAGCTGAGGTATATCCAATGTGCGATTCAGCATATTCAAAAGTGTCTCCCATTCCGGCCTTCCACATGATGTAAGAAACAGTGGTTGCACTCCAAGCAAAGCCGCCATTCTTCATTGCATCGCCGGCCTTTAACTTGAGTGATTTAGCATGTTGTCTTTTGCTACTTTCTTCGTCATAGGACTTTGTTCGTGTGACGGAAATGATCTCTGTCAATAGCTCTTTGACCTTCTTCTTTTCATCAGAGTCACTAGTAACATCTCTGTACCCTTTTGTTCTGTTTCCTTTAGTAGCATCAGTTTCTGAAGCCCATGATTCATACAATTCTTCTGCAGCCTTCTGTTTTCTTCGTGTCAGGTCTTCCCAGTAGCCTATGCTATGCAAGTAGGACATTGCCTCAGAATCTGCTGCAATCTGTAGCGAGGAATCTTGAATCTTACCGACAGATCCACCACTACCTCGCAGAGCGACTGTTCGTTGTGCAATGTATTCTGCCAATTGGTCCAACGCATCTGTCTTGGCAGAGGATCCACCAAATGACTCATAGGCCTCCTCGAGTTCTTTTTTCGTCTCCTTCTTTGGTTTTTCTTTTTTGTCAAACTGACGAGGCACATCGGTATTCACTGCAGTGTGCCCTGGGTCTTTCTTCTTTTGCACTGGTAGTGGATTAGTTGCAGCTTTCGCACCTAATTCATCGGCTTCTTTTTCTAAGGCTTTATCATCATTGATGGGCATCCCATTGGCAGTGGAGGTGGCTTGGACTCTTCCCTCTCTTTGTTGAACGATGTGGGCTAGTTCGTGCCCGATTAGTTCCTGCCCTGACTGAGTATCAGGCTGATACTGCCCCGGTGCGAAGTGGATCTGATCTCCTTGCGCATAAGCTAGGGCTCCATTATCTGAGGCAGAAGAAGAATTTTCATGGATTTGTACATTTGAGAAATCCGTACCAAAACTCGCTTCCATCTTGTCCATCACATCTTCCTTCGCTGTTTTACTTGGTTTGGTTTCGGTAGTTTCAGTGCCTTCCTTCGTCTGGATCGGATTTTCGTCGCCATCGTCACTACCGATGCCACCACCATCCCCACCACTTCCATTGCCTGTTTCTTCAGGAATCTCGGGAGAATCGTCCGCGAAAATGAGCTCTATAGATTTGCCTTCTTTTAATTCCTCTTCTTTTTCTTCATCAAGGACGGGGGGCGTATTGTTAGGTATGCGTCCTTCTAGATTTGGTGTTTGTTGGACAGGTTCGACATTTTGCTCGTTCTGTTGAACTTCCCCTTCAGCACTGAGTTGAGAGACCTTTTTGTCCTCAATATTTTCTTCATTTTCTTTTTTGGAGTGCGATTTATCTGCGGTAGCGAAGATGATTTCAGAACGTTCCTGGTCGTGGGCGCTGGCCTTGCTTACGACTTGCTTGTCTAGGGTTTCTTGGTTTTTTTCCAATTTACAGCTTTAGTAACTAATAAAATTGGATTTGCATTTTGATAAGAACTTGGGTTATGAAAGTCCTTAGCACTTAGGGCAAATCACTAATTCATTGATAAAACAAATTGTCAAAGCATTAACCATGCTTGTGAAAGTTTATTCTATTAGATTTAAGAAATTAGTGTCGATGCCCGATTTCGACAAAGTTAAATTTGTATATTATTATAACAGTAGCTTACTACTGCTAATCATTCAATCCCATATCGCCTATGGTTTCGCTATAGTCATCCTGCAATGCATTAAGTCTATCTTGTTGAGATTCGGAAAGATTATCCATTTCCAAAAGTTCGTTCATTTCATCATCCGCGGCGGTGACCTCATCCATTACAGCGGTAGCCTCGGATGCAACACTTGCTGCTGCTGCAGCTGCCTCTGACGCCATCCCTGCTATTGCACCTGGATC
>CAZMYK010000064.1:0-11916 GCA_964570435.1 uncultured Saprospiraceae bacterium
TGCAAATAATCTGACCCTCAGAGACTCGTCTTTTAGAAGTGGTCTTATCTTATCTGCCGAGGAGACATGTCTGACATCTCCGAGCATCTTTACGGCTTGTGCCCGATACTCAGGGTTCTTATTTTTTATAAGTCTTTCTAAGTAGGCCGCCTGAGAGATATCCTTTCTCGCAAGTTGAGCAATTCCCCAAATGGAGTGAATTACCGCCATTTCATTCTTATCAGCAGTTATTACTGCATGGAATGTTGCTGAGGCCCCTTCTTTTTTCTTAATGATAATTGACTGGGCCTTTGATCTAATTCGCATGTCGGGATGACTTAGCATGGGAATCAAATTCTTCATTGACAAGGTCATGAAGTCCCGTTGTAATAATCTCTTAGTTTCGTCCCGCTTAGGATTTCGATTTTCAGCCGGGACGTCCAGCTTCCAGATTCTTCCTTGGTCCTTGGTTCCCCATCCATCAATCCAATCTGCAAAGTAAAGTGCCCCATCTGGTCCGAAGTCAATCCCAGTAGGAAGTAAGCCAGATACGACCTCGGTGCTTCTTCCAAGTTTGAAACCTGCACCATCAGCTTCCATTGTAAATGCATGGATTGGTGATCTGGCAGGATTACCCCTGAATTCAGCGATGAAAAAGTGATCTTCCCACTCTTCTCCCAAGGCCGTTCCTGGGTTGTAAGCCATGCCTGTAGGACCATTCACATAGTTTTGAATAGGGGGAACAATAAATGCGGTCTGTCCGTCCCACCTTGGGATACTCATTTTTTCGTCCATCCAGACCTTATATTTATTGTTTCTAGGGTCCGTGTATTTTCCATACTGCCAATTAGCTCGCCATCCAGCATCCGAACCATGCACTACGTACATCAGTCGTTCACTTTCTCCTCTATGATCACCATCATTGTCTTCGGTAATTAGGTTGCCATATTTGTCGAAGACAAACTCATGTGTATTTCTTAGACCTGCAGCATAGACCTCAAAGTTACTGCCATCGGGTTCCGACCGTACTATGACCCCCTGATGTGGGTAGGCCCAATTCTTGCCTTCCTTATCTGTCACATTCATGCCTATGTCACCGATTCCCCACCATATGCGTCCCTGAGGTCCAACAGTTACGCCTGACATGCCATGTCCGCTAAAGCCAATATGTACAGCATATCCGGTACTTATGGACTCACTTTTATCACCTAGTCCATCTCCATCTTCATCGCTCACTTTCATAAGATCTGGTGCAACACCGACGTAGACATCTCCATCATATGCCAATATTCCATTTGCAACATCTGTGTGCGGCTGGTTAAAGTCCTTGATATAAAGATGTGCGGATTCGGCAACTCCGTCCTCATCCTCATCTGCTACCCACCATATTTCTTCCTTTTCTACTGCGAGATCTCTCCAGTCTAGAATTCCGTCTTGATTGAGGTCTTTCAAAAACTTAACAGATTCCTCACTTTCTTCTGTGAATGTTTCTTTCAGAAAGGCTAATCGATCTTCGGGACTTTCAAAGGAAATAGAAGCAGTCATCCAATTCTTATGACCCCTTATGTCGAATTCAGAATTTTCTTGTCTTGTGGCGCTGGTATAGAAAATCTTGCCATCGCTATCTATACTTATGGCTATGGGGTCATGGACTAATGAATCCGATGCCCATAAGGAAAGTTCCATGCCTTCTGTGACTTGCACGGCGACGTTTGCTCTTACCTCCTTTGCAAGCCGACTAGCATTTTCAGGGCTAATCGACCTTTTTGAAGTTAAGCCTTCCTCCGGTGAACTTGAGGGCTTAATACAAGATGTTAAGATAATGGCAAGGCCTAATACAAGTAGATGTAAACGCATGATCGAGTATTATTGATGAATACCCATATATTCTAAGTCTGCCTTAGTAAACGAATGGATACAATGCTTAATTAAAAGTTAAATTACTAAATTTATTTAGCACCATACGGGGACAAGCCAATTTACAGTGTCTACTATATGAATACCCTTCAACACAACATTACACCTAATAACATTTTAGCCAGGCCGCCTTTACCTGGCAGATTTTCTTGCATAGCGCCTTTGGGCACTTCTATGGAGCAGGTTTTAAAGTTTATTTACGCTTAACAATAGATCAAATAAGACCTTAATTATTAGAATTTAACAATTTGCTATGAGTGATGAGCTTGGGAAAAGACATAACGTCTTATGGGAAGCCTATGTCCCTAACAAAGGAACTGTTTTGGCAGTTTGCCTCCTTTTTCTTGGATTAAATGGAATGTTCGGACAGATGCCTTCTTGGGCCAAATCAATGTACGAGAAAGATGCCAAGGTCGCAGATGTTTCCAAGGCTTACGAGAAGTTCTATGAACAAAACAACTTCATTAAGAACAGATATACCCAAGACTACAAGAGATTCTTAAGAAATAAGGGAAGAGAGGCATTCGACGTATCTAATCTACACATTTTGCGATCTAAGCAGCTGGACTATGCTGCACGAAGTGGCAGCTATCGAAACGATAATGCCGATTGGAGGGCAATCGGACCCTTTGATGTTGATCTTAATTCTGCATCGGTAGGCTCAACTCCTGGTTTAGCCCATGTCTACACAGTTGAAAAGGACGGTTTTCTAGTTGCAGGGACAGCAACTGCTGGGGTTTGGAAGTCGACTAACAACGGAAATTCTTGGACATCTATCAGCAAGGACCTAATGGTGACAGAAGTAAAAGCCGTGGAGGTGCAGAGTAACACTATATTTTTTGGTGGAAATGGGTCCGTGTACCGGAGTTTAGACGCTGGGAACTCGTGGCAGTTGACGGGCAAATCTAGTTTTAAAAGCAAGTACCACCAATCGTCTGACATCATCTCCAATGGTCTGGACTACTACCTAGCTAGCAATCACGGTCTATACAAGACAAGCGATAATGGGACCTCTTGGGACCTTAAGGTTTCGGGGAATTTCCTTGAACTTGAATTTCACCCTTCTAACACTGACATAATATATGCAGTTGCAAGAGAAGGTCTAGGGACAGCTTTTTACAGGTCTGAAAATGGTGGTGAGAGTTTTACGAAGCAAGCAGGTGGTTATCCTACAGTTGCTTCAGGTCATGAACAATTGAGAACAGAAATTGCCGTGACGGCAGCCATGCCTGATCGCGTGGTAGCCCTTGCGACTGGGGAGGCAAACGGAGGTTCAGGACTATACGGCGTCTACATTTCAGATGATACAGGACTAACTTGGGAGTTCAAGTGTTGTGGCACTGGGCCTGCAGGCCCAGCAACCTCAAGCAATAAGAACATAATGGCTTGGCAGACAAATGGCGAGGTCAATGGAGGACAATACTACTACGATCTTGCTTTAGCGGTCTCGCAGACTAATGGAAATCATATATACGCTGGAGGTATCAACATTTGGAAATCACTTGATGGTGGTGCTTCATTTATCAACAACGCTGATTATATCTTTAAGAAGGCTGGAGAAAAATATGTACATGCAGACATTCAAGACATACGAATTTATGGGAATGAAATCTGGGTGGCTTCCGATGGAGGGATCTTCATGTCTAATGACGAAGGAGAGACCTTTGAAAAGAGAATGTATGGGATAGTTGCAACTGACTTCAGAGGTTTTGGTGCTGGAGCAAAAGATGGTGAGGTACTTATCGGTGGGACCTTTCATAATGGTACCCTACTTAAGCAAGATAAGACCTATGATGGTGGCTTTGTATCTACTTACAGTGGAGATAATACACATGGACATGTGAATCCGCAGAACAATATGATCACTTACAGCGATGTGGGCATGATGACGCTCTCGGGAAACGCGAATACCCTTCCTACTGTGAAGTCATTGACCATTAAACCTAACAAGTCTTATAAGGCTGGGGAGTCAAGTGAGTATGCCTTCCACCCAACAAGTGGGAACACCTATTTCATAGGTTCCGGGGGGAGCTTATATAGGACCACCGACAATGGAACAAATTTCACCAACATTCATAATTTCGGACCTGGAAAAGTGACAAAGATTGAAATTGCACCTTCTGATCCGAATTTTATCTACGTCGTATATCTTCCTTCCTACAATGCGCATAAGAAGTTGTACAAAACGGAGGATGGCGGAAACTCATGGCAAGACATCTCGCCAGATGCTTCCCTCTTTCAAAATGCCAAATTGTGGATGGCATGGGATATCGCAGTAAGTGCAAATGATAAAAATGAACTATGGCTTGCAAGGGTACCTCAGACAAGTTCGAACGGTCTCGCCGATGGGCGTCAGGTCTTCAAAACTTCAAATGGAGGAGGTTCATGGCAGAATTTAAGTAGCGCCTCGATCAATGGTGAGATGATCACCAACATCGTTCATCAACATGGGACTAACGGCGGAGTGTACATCGGCACAAGGAGGGCAGTATATTATAGAAACAACACTATGGCACAATGGGAACTTTTTCAATCTGGCCTTCCAGCATTGACATATTCTACCCAATTGGTCATTTTATATAGCCAAGGAAAAATCGTGAATGCCACTCAAAGAGGAATATATGCAACGGATTTGTTTGAAACAGTGGACAAGAACATCGTTGTACAAGTTGATAAGACGGAGGCCATATGCGAAAATGATGTCTTCAAATTTTCGAATAACTCGACAGGATTCTCAGGAAATATAAGTGTAAAGTGGACCTTTGAAAATGGTAGTCCAAGCGTGTCGTACGAGAAAAATCCGATTGTTTCTTTTAATGGTCTAGGAAGTCACAATGTGACCTTAGAGGTGACTGAAAATGGTGCAAAGTATGTGCAATCTCAAGCTAACTTTGTGACCGTACTTGACAAGTGTGAACCTGAATCCATAGCTGGTAGTGGAATAAGAACCTACAATGGTAGCTTCTTGATTATTCCAGCACTCGAGAAAGTGACAAATGAAATAACATTTAGCACTTGGGTGAAAAGAACGGGAAATACCAAGGACAATGCAGGATTAATCACTATGCGACGATCTGGTAAAAATACAGGACTTTCGATTTCGTCATCAGGCCAAGTTAAGTATATGTGGGATAAGACTGGAAGGGGAAGTACCACGGGACTTACGATTCCTAAGGATAAGTGGACGCATGTTGCAATGACGGTAAGCCCTACCAATATTTCTGTCTATGTAGACGGAATAGAAAGAGTCTTCGAGGGAAGCTATGCGGCAGTTAATTTCGATGAGGAAATACTAGTCGGAAAGGATGCGAATTCGATTAGCTACTACTTCAGTGGTGCCTTTGATGAAACCAGCATATATGATAGACCCCTAAGTACAGCTGAGGTTCGTGCGGAAATGAACTTGGTCAAGGACAAGAACCTCGCCTCCTTGATTCACTACTTCCAATACAACGATCAAGGTGAATTAGCAAAGGACATTGTCGGTTCTAAGCATGCTAGCTTCTTTAGCAGTCCTGACTACCTTGAATCTATGGCTCCAGTGGGAAAGGGCGTTTCTCAAGTGAAAAAAATAGAGTCCTTTGGAATGCACTACTTTGACCAGCTGGATGTGGACCTAAACATCGAATCAGGTATCTCATGTAACAGTGACCTGGGAGTATATAAGATTGAAAGAAATGTCAATGGATCTTCAGATTCGCATAGCTCGGACTACCTGTATATTGTGAATCACTTCTCTGAAGACGGATTTGCAATCAATGGTGAATTAACGATAGGGAGTGCTTTCCAGAGCTTGGAAAGTGCAGGGATCAATAAGGATTCATTCAAGTTATACCAACTAGATTTTGACGAGGCAGCTTCTTGGGATGAAAATAAAAGGGCTACTTCTATGGATTTCATTCCTGACAATCAAGAACGAATAGTATTTGAAGTCGATGAGGTCAAAGACATGGAAGGAAAGTTCTTGGTGTCTTACAACCAAAGTAATGCGGTTCTTGCGGTTTCTGATATATATTTTGAGCTTTCCGTCGTAAATTCTGATCAAATAGAAGTGAAGTGGTTTCTGCACCCAGAAGATCACTTTATCAGAACCGAACTACAAAGAAGTGGTGATGGTAGACAGTTCGAAACGATTGAAACTATAGACAATGAACGAGGACAACTAGAATTTAGATATCTGGATAGTAAGCCCCTTCGAGGACGCAACTATTACAGAGTGAAAATGACCTACTCTAATGGAGATCAGGACTACTCAAAGGTCGATCACATCCTTCTAAAGTCCGGTGCTGCTCAGGAATTTCTCTATCCCAATCCTGTGAGTTCAGATGAAGTATACTTGAAGGGACTAAGACTAGAGGGTGCGGAGGTGAGTGTATTTGACATGTCAGGACGTAGGCTGATATACTCAAGAGGGGAAGAAAGTCAAAGGCTAGATATTAGTCAATTGTCTTCTGGCATATACATGGTGGTGGTAGAAGAAAGAACGGCGCGAAAGCAACAGCTCCTAGTTAGGAAATGACTTGGATTGTAAGTCAGTACTATCAATAAAGGGCAAAAAAAAGTCGTAACCTATTTCTAGATCACGACACATTACTTATTCTTTCGTTGGATTTCGATGTAAATCTGCTATTTTCCCAGGTACCTATTTACAGCGTTTTTCGCTCTGTCCACTATATCATAGTTGATGGTATAGTGAATGTATTTTCCATCTCTATTCGCGTTAACAACGCCAGCTAGTCTTAGTATTCGCAAGTGCTGTGAAGTGATGGATTGTTCTAATTTCAGAGTATTGTAGATCTTGTTTACGTTAATACAATCGTTCCTATCTATAAACTCTAAAATTCTTAGTCTCAAGGGATGCGCAAGTGCACGCATCAGTTCGCATGAGACATGCAACTTCTCATTATCAAAAGTAACCTTAGTCTTTCTCATTAATTTAATTTGTAGTATTTCTTAATCGACCTTGAGACAAATATGAACATTAAAATTTTCATATCAAAATAAATATTATAAAAAATTATAATTTATAACACGCTGATAAAAAAATCCGTGAAAACTTAATCTTCGAGCCCCTGGTGCTCTAAAATGTTCATTTGTAAACTTCTCGTGGTCAAAGGCTTAGGTTTACTATCGTAAAGTATGTGTCTAACCAGCTAAATCTTCAACTAACTGTGAAATTTGACCTAGTCTATTTCTGTCTAACGAGTAGTAGATGAATTTACCTTGTCGTTCAGTAATTACTACGCCGGCTCTCCTTAGAATCGCAAGATGCTGAGACGCTACAGACTGTTCTAGTCTTAATTTGATATAAATATCAGTCACAGTCATTGTATCTGAGTCTTCTAATAGATCGATGATTCTCTGCCTTAGTTTGTGATTAACAGCTCTTAGAACAAGCACGGCCTTTCTGAGGTCAGCGTAATCCAGCTGAATGTCTTTGTCGCCCTGCTTGAGTGTAACAGTTTCGTTCTTCTTATTTCTCATATAAAATCTAATTTTAAAATGTTCACGGATAATTACATATTAGAGATAAACTAAAACTGTGCCATCAATTATCATTAAACATTAATTCTATATGTAAGCAGCTGATATAGAGTATTATTATATGAACAAAAAAGATTTAATAAAGGTTCTACTTCCCCTAGAATAGGGGTTTTTTTGACCTTGTAACCTTCGGAGCCTTGAAGTAATTTGGAGAATAGGAGGCGATGTTTTCAAATTTTCCCGCTGCAAATTTAGCTTCTGAGAGCCCTACTAGGTAGGCCGATGAAAGGTCCAAAGGACGAAAGTCGAAGGTCTCAGCATCAAAAAGGGCAGTGCATTTTTCAACACCAGTACCACATAATACAGCACCCTTACCCTGATAGCCCTCGAAGGCCGATTGATCTAAGATTAGACTGTGTGTTTCTCCCACTTCTTGCAGCGTATTGCTATATATACTCGTGTAAACTTCCATTCTGCGCGCATCGATCATAGGTATGTAGTATGGGGCATCGATAATGGTTTTGGTGTGGTAGGCTAGGGCGTGGAGCGTGTTAATGGCAATAAGAGGGATGCCTAGGCCAAAGCAAAGTCCTTTCGCAGTAGCGGCTGATACCCGAAGCCCCGTATAAGATCCAGGACCGTCGCTTATTGCCACTGCATCAAGAGCACCAAGCTCAATGCCTGCTTCCTTCATACAGTCGCTGATGAATAGTGTCATCTTTCTCGTATGTGAGAATGCCTCCTTCGTTTCGATTAAGTTGACGACCTCTCCTCCATGGCTAAGACAGACAGAACAGACCTCTGAGGAGGTTTCCAAATTTAGAATGTAGGTCATTCAGATAATTAGTTAAGAATCGAGCTGTACCTTGCCTTGTCTCCAAGCAACTTTATTGCTTCTTGAATTTCTTGGTCATTGTTAAGCTTTCTTTGCACTCTTCCTTCTTCAAAAAAGTAGCGTCCGACAATTTCCTCTTCAATTAAGTCTGAAATTTCGGCTCTATTGTTGTCAAAGCTGTTCTTGTAGTAGGCCTTTAGTTTTGTGTCTAAGCTACCAAGTTCACTAGATATATCTGAGTTCTTTCCTCCGGCAGATTCTTGTAATTCCTTGAGCAATTTTTCACCCTTCGATTCGAAAATGAAATTTTGATCCTTAGCGAAGGCGACGAAGCCATCATAATCGTCAAATTTATATTCAAGTGGGCCACTAATTGAGTCTCTAGTGTTAACATAGTTGTTCACGTACCTAAAAATGATGTAGTCATCCAGCAAGGCTTGGCTAAACTCACTGTTCTTGTGCGCTTCAAGTTTTACATCTGGTGCAACTCCACCTCCATCCAAAACTTCTCTACCATTTCTAGTTTTGAATTTAGATCTTTTTTCATCCGCAATGTCTATAGGTTTGCCATCTTCGTAGGCAACACTCTGGATACATCTATTACTAGGTATGTAGTACTTCGAAGTGGTCAACTTGAGTCTGGAATTATATCCCACTTCAGTTGTATTCTGCACAAGACCCTTACCATATGAGCGTTGGCCGATTAGAACTCCACGATCGTAGTCTTGTATAACGCCACTAACTATTTCTGATGCCGATGCGGAAGACTTATTGATCATCACAGCAAGCGGAATTTCTATATCCCACGCACTTTTTGTTGTCGAGTAGGTCTTGTCTCTCTCAGCAACCTTTCCCTTAGTGCTAACCACAGGAAGACCTTGTGGAATGAATAGGTTGGAAACATTGATTGCCTCACGAAGAAGACCACCTCCATTTTCTCTAAGATCCAAGATCACACCCTTAATTCCTGGATTTTCCTTCTTCAGTTTATTGAGATTCTTTCTGATATTATCTCCAGCATTCGCTGTAAAAGTACTTAGTGAAACGTAGGCCACCTCATCCGATACCATCCCAGCATGTGGAACATTAGGAATATTCACTTCTCCCCTCGTTAGTTGAATCTTAATTCCATTTTGAACACCTGGTCGATCTACGGTCATCTCAACCTTAGTTCCCGGTACTCCTCTAAATAAGGTCAGGACTGCTTCACTGTCCTTACCCTTAGTCCTCAGCCCATTAATTGCTGTAATTCGATCTCCGATCCTAATCCCCGCCTTGAGTGCCGGGCTTTGTTCTAAGGCATCAACAACGGTTACATCTCCATCCACATCTTTAACTATTGCTCCGATCCCATTGTACTTACCATCTGTAGCTATTCTATAGTTCTCCACTCTAGCCTCAGAGATGTAGTTAGTGTATGGGTCTAAGGAATTGGTCATGGCATCTATTCCGATCTTCATCAGTTCTCCGGGATCTATGTCATCGACATAATTTGCATTGAGCTCCTTATATACATTCGAATAGATCTCCATATTCTTAATAATTTCGAAGTATCTGTCATTGAGCGTGAAAGCTGATGCGATAAGTAATAGAACTGCGCATGTAATGATGAGGGAAAGTTTCTTCATATTAATCGATTTACACTTTATTAAACGTCTGAGAAGTGAAATAATTGCTAGACTAACTCGCTTAGCTTCTTTCCAGACTTCGCCATTTTCTCTAAAATACTGAAGGCAATGAAGAGTCCATCTCTCCATGGAAAATTCTTTTCTTCTTTAAGTAGTTCATAGGGATCTATAAATTTTCCAGCTTCGTCACACACTGCAAGTTGCTCTCCATCTGAATCTAAGGCGAATCCAAGCACTACATATTCGGTTCCGGCGGCCATTCCCGTTAGGAGATGCAGGTTTTCCTTATTGGGCTTGGGGATGATTCCTTTAAAATCTGGATTGAACTCCGCCCTTATTTTTACGGATGCTGGTAGGAGACGATCATATATCTTTTGACTAGCACCAAACATGGGATCAAAAACAACAAATAGTCCTGCCTTCCTGATCGAATCAAAGTCAATTTTCTTTGTGATGTACTTATAGTAATCTTCTTCAATATCATGTCTCATGACAGCCTTCGATCCTGGGCTAGAGTAATTTTTGTCTTCCGCCTCCAAGTGACTATTGACAAGATTTAGGTCCTCCTGAGTGCTGATTCCCTTCAATTTAACACCACTAAACGATGCTCCCTTGTCTGACGCAGTAATCATAATACCTATGTCAATGTCATGTTTGACCATACTCAAAATCAACATAGCAGATGTCACATAGCTTGTCGAGACTTTCGACTGTATTCCACCAGCTTCTAGGGTTCGTGCTAATGCTGAGGCAAACATTTTTCCTCCGAATCGAGTATCATACCCAATCAGCGTAGTTCCAAGCTCCTTTCCCTTCATCCACTTCACTAGGGCTCTAGCCACTTCTTGCACACTTTCCACGGTAAAGTCATCCCCGATCCTTCCTATCCATGTGTTTTTCTCAAACTGAGGTCTCTGCATTTCTTTCGATTCTAAACGAAAATACAGATTCGAGGCAAATAAGTATAACTATTTAGATAAATGTAGAATTCGAGGCATTATAATAGAACATATTATGAAATTTCTTAATATATTGCCAATATGAATGTTGCTTATAATACGAGGAGAAAACGAAAAACCTTATCAGATACCTATCGACACAAGGGAATGAGGATGCAATTGGTAGCCGAGCTAAGGAAGAGGGGGATTTCAGACCAGAAAGTTCTTAAAGCCATAGCTGAGATCCCAAGACATTTTTACCTAGATAAAGCCTTTGAAGAGTGGGCCTACAAGGATGTTCCCTTCCCCATCGAATCAGATCAAACGATTTCTCAGCCATTTACTGTCGCATTTCAGAGTAGCCTCCTCAATATTTCAAAGGGCGAAAAGGTCCTTGAGATTGGAACTGGATCTGGATACCAGGCATCAGTTCTTTCTCACATGGGAGCGAAGGTGTACTCGATCGAAAGGCAACAGAAGCTCTATCAGATTACTAACCAGTTTCTACCAAGCATCGGATTTGGGAATATAAGATTGCTGCTAGGAGATGGATATATGGGTTCGGAGCGCTTTGCACCATTTGACAAGATATTAGTAACGGCTGGAGCGACTTATGTTCCAGATGCCTTGATCCAACAATTAAAGGTAGGAGGCCTGCTCGTTATTCCTGTCGGTGATCAGGTGCAGAAAATGCTGAGAATTACGAAGGTTTCAGAGAACCAGGTTGAAACAGAAAATTTTGGTGATTTTCGATTCGTGCCATTTTTGAAAGGGATATCCCCTGTGAGTTAGTAGGTTTTAGTAGTCAGTCCTCAGTCTTGCAGTTGTCAGTCGTCAGATTTTTGGTCTAGTGTTCATAATCTTTTAGTCGTTAGGTTGCTTCTGGCTAGGGCTCTTGTTGACCTATGTTTTTAACTATGCTTGGTCAATGTTCCTTTGATGCTATTAAACTCTCTTAGCTTTCACCTGAGTTGCTGCGGACTACCACCTGACTACATCCTTAAACCCCTCACCCGAGACTCCATCCCTTCACCAGACAACTGCCTCCTACCCATTGCCGACTGCTGACTGCAGACTGCCTCCTTACTACCACACTCAAACCCTTCACCTAAGACTCCTTCCCCCCCCGCCAGAC